>NZ_JAOTQT010000010.1:0-224543 GCF_025685725.1 Burkholderia sp. BKH01
GGCACGGCGCGCCGCTGCCGCGCGACCACCGCGAGCGCGGCGAGGCCGCACACGGCGCCGCCCGCGCCGACGATCGTCAACACGGGGAACGCCAGCGTCGGCCCGGCCCACAGGAAGACCGCCGCCGCCAGCTTGACGTCGCCGCCGCCGATCCAGCCCGCGTGGCGCAAGACGCCGAACAGCAGCAGCATCGCCGCGGCGGTCGCGACGTGGCCGGCCAGCGGCGCGGGCCCTTCGCGCGCGAGCGCCGCCGCGACGAAATACAGCATCGCGAACGCCAGCACCGCGCGATTGGACAGGCGCCGGTCGCGCAGATCCTGCGCCGCGAGCGACGCCAGCACGACCGTGGCCACCGACTGCACGAGAGTGAGCATGGGAGAGCCATCCGTTGGCGGTTGGCGCACCCCCGGCTGGACACGTTCTACCGCTGCGGATCCGTGAGTGCGTCGGCGGCGCGCGGGTTCAGGGCATCAGATCAGGCTCGTCACCTTCGTGATCAGCGCCGTAAACACGCTCGGCAAGCCACCGCTAGTGCTGCTGAGGATCACGCCGACCGCCGCCAGCGCGACCACGACGATGCCGGCCAGCACCGCATATTCGAGCGAGCTGACGCCACGTTCATCACGCAGCAGGGACTTGACGTATTGCAGCATGGCAACCTCCGTGTGACGGGGTCGATGATCGACCGTTGAACGTAAAAACGCTGCATGGGTCCGGTGGCTGCATATGGCATTCGTCCATTGCGACTCATGCGGACGGCCCTGGCATGAGTCCGTTCGCATCCCCCGAAGTCCTCTCGATCGCTGCGACGCTCGGCATGCAACGACGACATCGATCGTTTCATTCGAATACTTGTTGTGCGGCCGCGCCGGCACGACGCCGACCACACCGATTCGTCTAGGGTATAGACAATTTTTTGGACGATTTCAAATTATTTGGCGTCGGATTGTATTTATGGATAGCACCCTGCAAGGATGAAATTCATACAGGTTGCCTGCCGCAATTCTTTCGCATGGCATTCCGCGTGATTCAGACGCCGAAGTAAGAATGTTAACTGTCGCGATGCGTCATTTCCCGTCCGGCGGATAACCCATTTCCGTGCGATTTTCCGGTATGCCGGATGGGGGCCGTGCGCACCGTTTCGCGCGGCGCTTCGCGTGTGCCGGCCGGTTATTCTTTCGCGCTCCGCCCGGCCGAACCGGCAAATATGACAGGTTCGGATCGTTTTTGTTGAATCGACCGATGCCGATTTAATTTCGCGAATTCGCATGCCGATCAGACGGCAAATCCGCGATTTCGCCATTTCAGGCATTTTCCAGTCGGCGTTTTCCTGATCGGCACGCGACGCCAACCGACATGATCGGAATCCTGAACGATTTACCGATACATGCGACTCCGCTGCCTGTCGGCGGAAAACCGCGCGCCCGGCCCCGCAACCCGCCAGGCGGCGATAAGCATAGTTCAAATCGTTGTTTGTCCCGCGCCGGAAGCGTCCACCAGAATGGCGCGACGCCTCCCGGCCCGACTTCATTTTCTCGCTACCCGACGCACCATGACCGATCGACTCCCGTTTCCCCTGCGCCTGCTGCGAGCGCTGCTGGCGGCCACGCTGATGACGCTGGCGGCCGCCGCGCACGCCGACAGGCCCGCCACCGTCCGCATCGGCGTCGCCCAGCAAGGCGCCGGCGATCCGCCGACCTTCGGCGGCTCGAGCGCGGCGACCGTGCAACTCCAGCAATTGTTCGAAAAGGAATTCGCGGCCGACGGCATCAAGGTGCAGTGGCTGTTCTTCAAGGGCGCGGGGCCGGCCGTCAACGAGGCGATCGCCAACAAGGCGCTCGACTTCGCGTACCAGGGCGACCTGCCCGCCGTGCTAGCGCGCGCGAACGGGATCAAGACGCACCTGCTGCTTGCCGCAAGCGTGCGCTCGGGCGTGAAGATCGCGGTGCCGCCCGACTCCGGCATCCGTTCGATCACCGACCTGAAGGACCGCCGCGTGTCGATCTTCCGCGGCACGAACCTGCAGCTCGTCGCCGACAACGCGCTCGCGAAGAACGGCCTCGGCGAACGCGACCTGCGCGTGATCAACCTCGACGCCGCGAGCTCGCTCGCCGCGCTCGCGTCGAAAGGCATCGACGCATCGGTGGGCGACTACCAGCTTTACAAGCTGCGCGACGCGGGGCTCGCGAAGATCATCTACGAATCGCAGAACGACGGCCCGCAGTACACGCGCCAGACCCACCTGCTCGTGCTCGACGATTTCGAACGCGCGCATCCGGACATCGTGCAGCGCGTCGTCAACGCGTTCGTGAAGGGCGCGCAATGGTCGTCCGACGAGGCGAACCGCGATGCGCTGTTCAAGCTGTGGGCGAAAAGCGGCGTCCCGTATTCGTCGTGGCAGGCCGATTATGCGAACCAGCGCCTGAAGGATCGCCTGTCGCCGCTGATCGATCCGTTCCTCGTCGCGCGCTACAAGGCCGTCGCGCAGGATGCGCTGAAGCTGAAGCTGATCCGCCAGCCGGTCGACGTCGACGGCTGGTTCGAGCCGAAGTATCTCGACAACGCGCTGCGCACGCTGAAGCTCGAAAACTACTGGCCGCGCTACGACGCGGCCGGCAAGCCCCTCTCCTGACCCGGACCGGCCCCGATGAGCGACACCGCGATCCCGATTCCGTCGTCCAAGCCGCACGCACTCGCCGCGCAGCCGCGCCGCGCGGCGGGCGTGAAGCGGCTGACGTGGCAGCTCGCGCCGTGGGTACTGCCCGCGCTGCTGTTCGCGCTGTGGAGCGTCGGCAGCGCGCGCGGCTGGATCGCGCCGCAGATCCTGCCGCCGCCCGAACGCGTGTACGACGCGCTCGCCGAGCTGGCGACGAGCGGCGATCTCGCGCGCCACACGCTGATCAGCCTGCAGCGCGTGCTGGTCGGCTTCGCGGCCGGCTCGCTGCTCGGTTTCGCGATCGGCGTCGCGCTCGGCCTGTCGCGCACGCTGGAAGCCTATGTGCTGCCGAGCTTCAACGCGCTCGTGCAGATCCCGGTGCTCGGCTGGCTGCCGTTCCTGCTGCTGCTCGTCGGCGTCGGCGAACCGCTCAAGTACCTGCTGATCGCGCATGCGGCACTCGTCCCCGTCACGATGAGCACGCTGCAGGGGTTTCGCCAGACGCCGCCCGCGCTCGACGAAGTCGCGCGCGGGTTCGGCTATACGCGCCGGCAACGCATCGTCCACGTCGTGCTGCCGGCCGCGATCCCGACGCTCGCGACCGGCGTGCGGCTCGCGTTCACGAAGTCGTGGCTCGCGCTCGTCGTCGTCGAGCTCGTCGCGTCCTCCGAAGGGCTCGGCTACCTGATCGTGTACGGGCGGCAACTGTTCCAGCTCGACCTCGTGATGGCGGCCGTGGTCGTGGTCGGCGCGGTCGGCCTGCTGATCAACCGGCTGCTCGACGCACTCGAAGCGCGCCTGCGCCGCGGCGTGCCGCCCGCGTTCCGCGGCTGAACCGGCCCGTCCGCGCAATCGAAGGAGACTATCCGATGCCGCACTCCATCACGCCGTCGCCCGTCGCAGCCGCCCGCCGCCTGCATGCGCCCGACTGGCGCGGCTTCGTGCTGCCGCTCGTCGCGTTCGCACTCTGGTGGGCGATCGCTTCCGCGCACGTCGTGAAAAGCGGGCTGCTCGTCGCCCCGGCCGACGTGCTGCACACCGCGTGGTCGCAGGTCACGAGCGGTGCGCTCGGCCGCGCACTGTCCGCGTCGCTCGCGCGCGAAGCCTGCGGTTTCGCGATCGGCGCGACGGGCGGGCTGCTGCTCGGCACCGCGCTCGGGCTGTCGCGCATCGCCGCGCGAATGGTCGGCCCGAGCTTCGACACGTTCAAGCAGATCTCGCTGTTCGCGTGGATTCCGCTGATCTCCGTATGGTTCGGCCTCGGCGACGTCGCCAAGGTCGTGTTCCTGTCGCTCGCCGCGCTGCTGCCCGTCGCCGCGCACACCTGCGACGGCATTCATGCGGTGCCGCGCGCGTATGTCGACGTCGCCCGCGCGCTGCGCTATTCGCGGCTCCAGCTCGTCCGCTACGTGATCCTGCCGGCCGCACTGCCGTCGATCTTCACCGGGCTGTACCTCGGCCTGATCTATTCGTGGCTCGCAACGCTCGGCGCCGAATACCTGCTCGTTGCCGGGAGCGGGATCGGCAACACGCTGATCGACGGCAGCGAGCAGTTCCGGATGGATCTCGTGCTGTTCGGGATCATCGTGGTCGGCGTGACCGGCTGGGCGCTGAACGCGGTCGCGCGTGCGATCGAACGCAAGGTGCTGGCCCGGCGCGGCGACCTGCCGCGATGAGCAGCGCCCCCCTTCCCCGTCGCATCCTTCCTCGCTCCGCCATGACGACCCTCACCTCCGACTCGCTCGACATCCTCCATGTAAGCAAGCAATACGCACAACGCGGCGCGGCGCTTGCCGTGCTCGACGACGTGTCGCTGCACGTGCGCGCCGGCGAATTCGTCACGATCGTCGGCGCGAGCGGCTGCGGCAAGTCGACTTTGCTGCGGCTGATCGCCGGGCTCGATAGCGACTATGCGGGCGAGATCCGTGCCGGCGACGAACGCATACGCGACACGTCGCTGCAGCGCGGGATCGTGTTCCAGGACCACCGGCTGTTCCCGTGGCTCACCGTCGAGCAGAACATCGGCGCCGCGCTGCGCAACGCACCGCTCGACGCGGCAGCGAAGCGGCGAGCGGTAGCGGACCACATCGCGCTCGTCGGGCTGAACGGCTTCGAGCACGCGTTTCCGAACCAGTTGTCGGGCGGGATGGCGCAGCGCGTCGCGATCGCGCGCGGCCTCGTGAACCGGCCGCGCGTGCTGCTGCTCGACGAGCCGTTCGGCGCGCTCGATGCGCAGACGCGCGCGCGGATGCAGAACGAACTGCTGCGCATCTGGGAACAGGAGCGCATCACGATGATGCTCGTCACGCACGACGTCGACGAAGCCGTCTATCTCGGCGACCGCGTCGTCACGATGGCACCGCGCCCGGGTCGCATCGAACGCATCGTCGATGTCGCGCTGCCGCGGCCGCGCCGGCGCGATTCGCCGGAATTCGCACGGTTGCGCGATACGGTGCTCGCGGATTTCGACGATAGCGACCCGCCGCGCGACGACGGCGCGGGCGGCAAGCGCATCGACACGCCACATGCGCACCGGATCGGTGAATGGCGGCTCGCGTGGTAGGCGTAAGTCGCGGCCGTATTGCTCAGCATGACGACACATATCGATCATCGCGGCACGCACGCTAAGGTTGTGACGATTCATCGGTTCCGGTTCCGTGCGGTCCCTGCTTGAATGGAGACTCGACCGACCCGACTCCAGGAGACTCCCGATGTCCGAAGTCCAGCACGCCGCCCACCCGTCTTCGCATGCCTCGCACGCCGCGCCGCGCACGGCTGCCGCCCCGCTCCAGCTTCGCCAGGTTGCCGGCCGGATCGGCGCCGAGATCGCCGGCGTCCGGCTATCGGCCACGCTCGACGACGCGATATTCGACGCGATCCAGGCCGCGCTGCTGCGCCACAAGGTGCTGTTCTTCCGTGGCCAGCACCATCTCGACGACACCGCGCAGGAAGCATTCGCGCGCCGCTTCGGCGACACGGTCGCGCATCCGACCGTGCCGTCCGTCGACGGCAGCGCGCATCTGCTCGAACTCGATTCCGCGCACGGCGCCCGGGCGAATTCGTGGCACACCGACGTGACGTTCGTCGATGCGTACCCGAAGATCTCGATCCTGCGCGCGGTCGTGATTCCGCCGTTCGGCGGCGATACGGTATGGGCCAACACGGCCGCCGCGTACACGCATCTTCCCAACCCGCTGCGTGCGCTCGCCGACACGCTGTGGGCGATCCATACGAACGCCTACGACTACGCGTCGACGCACGTGCATGCCGACGACACGCAACTGAAGCGCTACCGCGAGGTGTTCACGTCGACCGTCTACGAAACCGAGCACCCGGTCGTGCGCGTGCATCCGGAAACCGGCGAACGCACGCTCGTGCTCGGGCACTTCGTGCAGCGGCTCAAAGGGCTGTCCGCGCAGGATTCCGCACACCTGCTGCAGGTCTTCCACGAGCACGTGACGCGTCTCGAGAACACCGTGCGCTGGAACTGGCAGGAAGGCGACGTCGCGATCTGGGACAACCGCGCGACGCAGCATTACGCGATCAACGACTACGGCGATGCACGCCGCGTCGTGCGCCGCGCGACCGTTCACGGCGATGTGCCGGTCGGCATCGACGGCCGCCAAAGCGTCGTGCTGAAGGGGCCGGGCGCGACGCTGCAATAACGTCCGAGTACCGCGGCGGCGCCGTTCCATGCGCGCCGCCGCGTGTTCCCCGCCATTCGCCACCGGACACACCACCATGAACCTCCCGCCACATGACCGACGCTTGCACGCGCAACGATGTCGGCCATCCGCCCCGTTCACTTCCGCCAGGAGCGTCGCATGAGCGCCCTACCCGAACCCGCTGCCCAGCCGGTCGACGTGATCCCGCTGTCCGCCCATATCGGTGCGGAAATTCGCGGCGTCGATCTCACGCAACCGTTGACCACGCCGCAGATCGCGGCCATCCGCACCGCGCTGCTGAAATGGCGCGTCGTCTTCTTCCGCGAACAATTCCTCACGCACGACCAGCACGTCGCGTTCTCCGCGCAGTTCGGCGAGCCGACGGTCGGCCACCCGGTGTTCGGGCATGTCGACGGTCATCCGGCCGTCTATTCGATCGCGAAGCATCGCAAGGCGACGCGCTTCGAGGGCGAACCGGTGCGTCGGCCGTGGACGGGCTGGCATACCGACGTGACGGCCGCCGTGAACCCGCCGTGGGCGTCGATCCTGCGCGGCGTGACGATCCCGCCGTACGGCGGCGACACGCACTGGACCAATCTCGTACGCGCGTATGAAACGCTGTCCGCGCCGCTGCGCGGTTTCGTCGACGGCTTGCGCGGCATCCACCGCTTCACGCCGCCGGCCGGTGCGCGCGCCACCGGTGTGTTCGACGACGCGGTCGAGCGCCGCCCGCTCGTGACCGAGCATCCGCTCGTCCGCGTGCATCCGGAGACCGGCGAACGCGCGCTGTACGTGAGCCCGAGCTTCCTGAAATCGATCGTCGGGCTGACGCCGCGCGAGAGCCAGGCGCTGCTCGAACTGCTGTGGGAACACGTGACGCGGCCGGAATTCACGATCCGCTTCAAGTGGGAACCGCGCAGCATCGCGTTCTGGGACAACCGCGCGACCGCGCATCTCGCGCCCGTCGACATCTTCGATCTCGACTTCGACCGCCAGCTCTATCGCACGACGCTCACCGGCGACGTGCCGGTCGGCCCCGACGGCAGGCCATCGGTCGCGCTCGAAGGCTCGCCGGTCGAAACGGCGGCGGCCGTCGCGCTCGACTGACCGCCATCGGCACCGGCGCGCGCGAGCGCGCCGGCGCTTCGTCCATCGATCTCCGTCAATCCAGCCACACGCCGTCGAACCGGTGCCCGCCGAGCGGCGAGAACGTCAGCCCGTGTACACGCTTGGACACCGGCAGCGACACGATCGACGTCGCGATCGGCGTGAACGGCACCTGATCCTTGAACACCACCTGCGCCTGTTCGTACAGCGCCGTACGCTTCGCGACGTCCGCATTCGAGCGCGCCGCGCTCACCAGCTTTTCGAAATCCCGATTGCACCACTTCGCGAGGTTGCTGCCGTGCACCGCGTCGCAGCCGAGCAGCGTGCCAAGCCAGTTGTCGGGATCGCCGTTGTCGCCCGACCAGCCGTACAGGATCGCGTCGTGCTGCCCGTCGTGCTTCGCGCGGCGGTTGTATTCGCCCCATTCGTAGCTGACGATCTTCGCGCGCACGCCGATCTTCGCCCAGTCCTGCTGGATCAGTTGCGCCATCAACTGCGCATTCGGGTTGTACGGGCGCTGCACGGGCATCGCCCACAGCGTCAGGTCGAAGCCGTTCGGAAAGCCGGCCTGCGCGAGCAGCGCCTTCGCGGCGGCCGGATCGCGCGGCGCATCCTTCAGGCGCGGGTTGTACGACCATTGCGCGGGCGGCATCGGGTTCGTCGCGATCTTCGCGTCGCCGTTGAAGACGGTCTTCACGATCGCCGTCTTGTCGATCGCGATGTCGAGCGCGCGCCGCACGTCGACGCGATCGAGCGGCGCATGCTGCGTGTTGTACGCGACGAAACCGACGTTGAAGCCCATTCCCGAGAACAGTTCCAGCTTCGGGTCGCGCCGCACCGTGTCGAGATCTGCCGGCCGCGGGAACGCCGATACCTGGCACTCGCCGGCCACCAGCTTCTGCAGGCGCGCGGCCGGATCGGGCGTGATCGCGAACACGAGCCGCGCGAGCTTCACGTCGTCCGGCTTCCAGTAGTCGGGGTTCGCTTCGTAGCGGATCAGCGCATCCTTCTGGTACGTGCGAAGCAGGAACGGCCCGGTGCCGACCGGGAACTGGTTGATGTCGGCCTCGCGATGGCGTGCCGCGAGCTGCGACGCATATTCGGCGGACAGGACCGACGCGAACGCCATCGCGAGGTTGCGCACGAACACGACGTCGGGCGTCTTCAGCACGAAGCGCACCGTGTAGTCGTCGGCCTTCTCGATGCGCTCGACGTTGCGGTCGAAGCCGAGATCGCTGAAGTACGGGAAGGTGACCGGGTAGGCCTTGCGGAACGGATCGTCGGGGTCGAGCATCCGGCGGAACGTGAACACGACGTCGTCGGCCTGGAACGGCCGCGTCGGCTTGAACCATGCGGTCGTCTGGAATTTCACGCCACGCCGCAGGTGGAACGTGATCGTGCGCTGGTCGGGCGACACGTCCCAGCTCGTCGCGAGCGACGGTTCGAGATCGAGCGTGCCGCGCCTGAACTGCACGAGCCCGTTGTAGATCGTGTACGTGCTTGCGTCGAAATCGGTGCTCGTCGTGTGCTGGCCCGGATCGAAGCCGGCCGGGCTGCCTTCGGTGCAGTACACGAGCGTCTTGCCGGCCGGCGCGGCGAGCGCCTGCGTGGCCGCGCCGGCGAGCAGCAGCGACGCGGCCACGCAACGAAGTGCGACAACGGCATGCGGTGCGCGACGCACACGACGTGCGGCTGACGAAACGAAAGAATGCTTCATGGCGGCGGAGAGAAGGAATGAGTCATGCGAATGACGACTGCCGATCTTCGCGCGCCTCCCGCCGTTCGCTTACCAATTTATTCGGCGTTGCTTATCGTCGCAGGTGCATCCCGCTGCCAGTGCATGAATATGTCCGCACGAGCGCCGGGGCATCGCCCGGCAGCCTTGCCGCACCGCCGCCTTCCGGCCCCCTGCAAATTCTCCGGAATTGGCGCATCGTATCGGCTGGCAAACGCCGGCACGGGCGCGCCGGGACCCTCCCGGCGCCGCCGCGCCGCCGCTTCCTGGAGGACCCACGATGTCGACCAGCTCCGATACGCCCTCTCGTCCCGTGAAGTCGCCGGGCCCCGATCATCCGATCACGATCGAGCCGCATCCGTGGCGCGTGGTGGTCACGGTGGCCGGCAAGGTCATCGCCGATACGCGCCGCGCGCTGGCGCTGCGCGAGGCCAGCTATCCGGCCGTGCTCTACATCCCGCGCGAAGACGCCGACATGTCGCTGCTGCGCCGCACCGACCACGCGACGTACTGCCCGTACAAGGGCGACTGCGCGTATTACTCGATCCCGGCCGGCGGCGAACGCGCGACCAACGCGGTGTGGACCTACGAGCATCCGTATCCGGCCGTCGAAGCGATTCGCGGGCATCTCGCGTTCTATCCGGACCGAGTGGATTCGATCGACGAAAGCGCCGCCGACGCAGCCTGAGCGCCGCTGATTTGCATATGCGCATTCATTGGTTGGCCGCCGGCCCGCGCGGCCGTATCGTCCTGAATCCGGCGCGGGCCGGCCCGTTGCGAGCATCGCCCGCATCCGGCCCCGTCCTGCGCCGGCCGCGCCCCCTTTGCGCGCGCCCCGTGAACCCGCACGCAGGACACCCCAATGAGCGACACACAGCACGCAGACGTTGAAACGACCCCGGCGAACCCGCGCCGCCGCCAATGGCTGCACGGCGCGGCCGCCGGGCTTGCCGGGCTCGCGCTCGGGCCGCTCGCGACCCTGCCCGCGCAGGCCCAGGGCAACGGCACGCGGCTGCGCATCGGGTTCCAGAAATACGGCAACTTCGTCGTGCTGAAGGCACGCGGCACGCTCGAGAAACGTCTCGCGAGCCAGGGCGTCGCGGTGCAATGGCTCGAATTCCCGGCCGGCCCGCAACTGCTCGAAGGGCTGAACGCCGGCGCGATCGACGTCGGCACGGTCGGCGAAACGCCGCCGATCTTCGCGCAGGCGGCCGGCGTCGATTTCGTCTATATCGGCAACGAGCCGCCCGCGCCGCAGGGCGAAGCGATCGTCGTGCTGCCCGATTCGCCGATCCGCAACGTCGCGCAGTTGCGCGGCAAGAAGGTCGCGTTCAACAAGGGCTCCAACGTCCACTATCTGCTGGTGAAGGCGCTCGAACACGCGGGCCTCGCGTATGCGGACATCCAGCCGATCTACCTGACGCCCGCCGACGCGCGCGCCGCGTTCGTGCAGCGCAGCGTCGATGCGTGGGTGATCTGGGATCCGTATCTGGCGGCCGCCGAACGGCAGCTCGGCGCGCGCGTGATCGCGAACGGCGAAGGGCTCGTGCGCAACACGCAGTACTATCTCGCCGCGCGCAAGTACGCGGCGGCTCACCCGCAGGTGCTGCGCGCGCTGCTCGACGAAGTCGACGCGGTCGATCGCTGGGCGCGCGACCACGCGCCCGACGTCGCCGCGCAACTGTCGCCGCTCGTCGGCCTCGACGCGCCGACGCTCGAAGTCGCGCTCAAGCGCGCCGGCTACGGCGTGCAGCCCGTCACCGACGCGACGGTCGCGTATCAGCAGAACATCGCCGACACGTTCAGCACGCTGAAGCTGATTCCCGGAAAGCTGACGGTCGCCAGCGCGCGCTGATGCGCCGCCGATTCACGATGCGACGCGTTACGGCGCAGGCGCCGCGCCGATGCGCCGCCATTCGTCGTAGTCGGTGACGAGGCCGGCTTCGTCGATCGCGATGTCGGCCGCATACGTGCCGCTCTCGTAGCGATACACGTGTGGCGCCGTATGCGTATAACGCTGCTCGCCGCGCACGATGGCGAAATCCGGAAAGCGCAGCCATGCGGTATGGATCACCGCAGCGTCGCCGACGGCCAGCGCCAGCCGCCGGATCGGCAGCGTATTGGTCGACGGGCTGAAACCGAGATCGATATCGGTCGCGCCCGCGAGCGCTGGCGCGTCGACACCGTCGATCGTCCAGCGCCCTCCGTCGCATGCGAGGTCCAGTCGTTGCGGTGGCAACGTGCCGATCCAGCGTGTCACGCGCGCCGAGCGCGTAAGCCAGTCGGCGCCGCATGCGATCGCATAGTCGATGCGAAACGGCGTGCCGTCGATCGCGCCCGACACCGAACCCGACAGATCGATTCCCGCTCGCGTCTCGACGAGCCGGCACCATTCGGCCGCCTGCCACGTCTGCACGATCTGCCACGCGACGCATCGCGTGCGCACCGCTTCATCCTGTTGCGTCATGTCGCCGTCTCCCGTCGGTCGCGCGAATGCCGATTTTCGCTCATCGCGTCGATGAACGCGCGCGGCTTCGGCGACAGGATACGCCGGCGCCAGTCGTCCGCAGGACGTCAGGATTCTTCCGCGGAACGGGCTCCCCCGGCTTCGCGCTCGACGCGCCCGTGCATGCGCAGCGGCCGCTGCCGCCGCGTGCGCGTGCCGTCGTCGACCTGCGGCAGAAGAAAATCCCGCCGCTGTCGACGCCGCGTATCGGCCGGCAACGGCGGGCGTCGCCCTCACGCCTGCAGCGACTTCCCCGGCTCCTTCACGTGCGCGTCGACTTCCATCTGGTAGAAGCGCGCGCTGACGAAGCCGAACAGCGTCCAGCCCAGGAACACGCACAGGCCGCCGAGCATCAGCGCCTGCTCGCCCGAGCTGACGAGCGCATAGAAGCTGTACGCGGTGGCGACCATCGCAATCACGTTCGTCAGCAGCGCCTTGGCCGGCGGCACCTTCGCGACCTTCTGGATCGTGATCAGCGCGGCCATCGACATCACGTACGGCACGAGGTTCGTGACGACCGCGAGATCGACGATCTTCTGGAACTGGCTGCTCAGCTCCGGGCTGATCGTCATCAGCGCCAGCGCGACCTGCGCGACGAGCAGGATCACCATGCCGACGATCGGCGTGCCCGTGCGCGTCGCACGCGCGAACACCGGCAGGAAGTAGCCGACGTCCGCCGAGCTCTTGAACACCTGCGCGACCGTGAACTGCCAGCCGAGCAGCGAGCCAATGCACGCGATCACCATCAGCGCGGTGACGATCGTGCCCACCGTCGGCGTGAACATCGTCGCGAACGCGATGCCGAACGGCGCGTTCGATTTCGCGAGGATCGCGTTGGGCACGATCCCCGCGATCACGTTGGTCGACACGATGTAGAAGATCGCCGATGCGATCGTGCCGCCGAGCACGGCGATCGGCACGTTGCGCTCCGGGTTCTCCACCGCGTCCGAGTTCGCGCACGCCGATTCGAGCCCGAGGAACGCCCACAGCGTCACCGCGATCGAACTGCCGACGGCCGGCCCGAACGGCATGTCGTGCGGATTCCATGCGGCGCCCCAGGTCGCGCCGCTGAACCAGAACCAGCCGATCAGCGACACGATGACGACCGGAATGATCACGCCCCACACGGTCACCGCGCCGATCCGGCCGGTGATGCGCGAGCCGCCGAAGTTCGCGACCGTCGTGAGCACGAGCAGGAAGATCGTCCACAGGCCCGTCTGCAGCGGCGACAGCGTCGCGCCGAACAGCACGGTGCCGTAGCCGACCGCCGTGACGCCGATCGCGACGTTGGCGATCACGAGCGACAGCCCGTACGTGTAGTTCGCCATGTAGTTGCCGGCCTTGCCGAACGCGTATTCCGCGTAGCCGCCCATCCCGCCCGGCTTGCGGCTCAGCATCCCGCAGCGCGCGAACGCATAGGCCAGCGCGAGCGAGCCGCCGGCCGTGACGATCCACGACAGCAGCGAGATCGTGCCGACCTGCGCGAGCTTCGCCGGCAGCAGGATGATGCCGGAGCCCATCATGTTGACCGCCGTGAGGATGGTGAGCTGCCAGACATTCATCCGGTTCTTCGCCGCGGCCGCCGGGGCCGCGTCGGATATGCGCGCTGCGCTTTCCATGATGTCGATTCCTTCGATGTGATGCCGCCGCGCGGCCGGTCGCTCGTTCAGGCCGTCAGGCAGTACACGCGGTACGTGCCGTCCTCGACTTCCACGCCGTGCGTATCGTGCGCGAAGCCCGGAAAACGGCGGTCGTACGCTTCGAGCGCCTTCAGGTAGCCGAGCACCGGGCCGCCTGCCGGCCCCGCGTTCTCGCCCGGCATCAGCAGCGGAATGCCCGGCGGATACGGCACGACGCCGGTGGCGACCGTGCGCCCGGCCAGCTCGTCGAGCGTGACCTGCTCGACGCGGCCCTGCACGAGATGCTCGTATGCGCGCACCGGGCTCATCTCCGGCTTCGGCAGGATCGAGAACGCCTCCGACATCAGCCGCGTCGTGCCGAGCTGCTCCATCGCCGCGAACATCGTGTCGGCCAGGTCCTTCAGCCCCATGCCGGCGTAACGCGCGCCGTGTTCCTTCGCGAGCGACGGAATCGCCATGTCGAGCGGCAGGTTCGCGTCGTAGTCGCGCTTGAAGTCGCACAGCGCGCTGACGAGCGAGCCCCACTTGCCCTTCGTGATGCCGATCGAGAACAGGAACAGGATCGTGAAGTCGGTCGTCTTTTCGACGACGATCCCGCGCGCATCGAGATAGGCCGTGACGACGCTCGCCGGAATGCCGACCGGCATCAGGCCGCCGGCCGGCGCGACGCCCGGCGTGACGATCGACACCTTGATCGGATCGAGCATGCAGTAGCCGTCCTCGATATTGCCGAAGCCGTGCCATTGCGCGCCGGGGCGCAGCACCCAGCACGACGGATCGCTCGCGAGCAACTCGGGCGGCGCTTCGTGGAACGGCAGCGTGCGGCCCGTGCGTGCCTCGAGCACGGTGTCGGGCTGCCAGCATTCGAAGAACCAGTCGCCCTTCGCGTCGAACTCGTTGTTCATCCGCGCGATCATCTGCCGGAACGCGACGGCCTCCTCGATCGACTCATGCGTCAGCGCTTCGCCGCCGGGACCGTCCATCATCGCGGCCGCGACGTCGTTCGACGCGATGATCGCGTAGTTCGGCGACGTCGACGCGTGCATCATGAACGTTTCGTTAAACTGACCATGCGGAATCGGGCTGCGGCCGTCGCGCACGTGGATATACGACGCTTGCGACAGTGCGGTCAGCAGCTTGTGCGTCGACTGCGTCGCGAACACCGTGGGCCGGTCCGCACGATGGTCGCGCGGGTCGCCGTGCATCGCATGGCGGTCGCGGTAGATCGGGTTGAAGCGCGCGTAGCCGTACCATGCTTCGTCGAAGTGCAGGCGGTCGACGCTCGCGCCGAGCAGTTCTTCGACGCGCGCGACGTTGTAGCAGAGGCCGTCGTAGGTCGAGTTCGTGACGATCGCGTGTTTCGGCTGGCGATCGGCAAGCCCGGCCGCGAGCGGGTTCGATGAGATCGCCTCGCGGATCGCCGCCTGCGTGAGGCGCTCGGACGCGATCGGCCCGATGATCCCGTAGCGGTTGCGCGTCGGCACCAGGTAAGTCGGGATCGCGCCCGACATTGTCATCGCATGCTCGGCCGACTTGTGGCAGTTGCGGTCGCACAGCGCGATCTGGTCGCGGCTCACGCTCGCCATCAGGATGATGCGGTTCGACGTCGACGAGCCGTTCGTCACGTGATACGTGCGATGCGCGCCGAACACGCGCGCCGCGTAGCGCTCGCTTTCGCCGATCGGGCCCGAGTGGTCGAGCAGCGAGCCGAGTTCGCCGACCGAGATCGACAGGTCGGAGCGGAACAGCGATTCGCCGAAGTATTCGAAGAACGCGCGGCCGACCGGCGACTTCAGGAAACCCGTGCCGCCCGTGTGGCCGGGCGTATGCCACGAGTATTCGTAGACGCGCGAGAACTTCGCGAGCGCGCCGAACATCGGCGGCAGCACGGTCGCACGATAGCGTTCGATCGCCGCGTGGATGCGCCCGCCGATGAAATCGGCCGTGTCCTCGAGCAGCCACACGAAATCGTCGACGTGGCCCATGACCGTGGCCGGCACCGACGACGCGACGCTGCGGTCGGCCAGCAGGAAGATCGGCACGTTGGCATTGCGATGCCGAATCGCTTCGACCACGGCCTCGGACGGCCCATGGCCGTCCACGCCGAGATCCCAGTCGAGCAGCACGCACTGGATCGACGGATCGGAACGGATCAGCACGATCGCATCGTCGGCGGAGGTCGCCGTGAGCACGTCGATGTCGCGTTGCACGAGCTCCGCGCTCAGCGTGCGGACCGCGCGCCCGGCTGCCGTTTCCTGCGCGATTTCGTCGTCGACCAGCAGCGCGCGCATGCCGAGACGACGAACGCCTCCGGTGGATGTATTCATGATGTTGCCCTCGCTGTTCCGATGCTTCGTTGGTGTTGTTCGTCTCACGAGCACGCGGACAGCAGGCCACGGTCGGCGACATGAGACGCTCGCAATTCCGGTTTGATTCGCCATCCAATTCGGATGCCGACTATGCCATGGATGCCTTTCGATGAAAAGCCGACGATTCGGCGAAACCGTCTGCCCCTTTCAAATCGGATTTCATAATTGGATCATTTTTATGTGCATTGCAGCACGCCGATTCCAGATTATTTGATCCTACTCATATTTCAATGACATTGATGTTTCCGGTCGATTGAATTCGCCGGATTTTGTTGCTACGATCGGCTGCGTCGCGCACTGACTGGCGGCAGCCGTGCCCCGCTGCGCAAGGCTGCTTCGTGCGGTGCGCATTCGGCATTCAGCATTCGCGGGAGCGTTTCAATCGGCTGCAGCGCGTATCGGATTACGCGGATTGTGCGCCGGCGTGAATGCGGCTCCCGTTTCCGCACCTTTACGGGAGAATTCGCGTGAGCCTGTTGAAAATCGCAGTCGAGCCGGCGCTGATTGGCGCCTTCCTCACCACGCACGAACAGGTCGACGTATTTCAGACCGATTTCACGAATATCGCGGCAATCGTGGTCGGAATCGATTCGGCGCAAAAAATCCTGAAAGTCGTCGAAAGAACCGGCTTCGCGATTCCGTTCTTCGTCGCGGTCGAGCCCGACCAGGAAGTGCCGCCGTCGGTCCTGCCGAGCGCGAGCGGCGTGATCCAGCTCGGGCACGGCAGCCGCCACTATTACGGCCGGCAGATTTCAGCCGCCGCCGATATCTACAGCGAGAACCTGCTGCCGCCGTTCTTCAAGGTCATGCGCGAATACGTGCAGCGCGGCTACGTCGAGTTCGACTGCCCCGGCCACCAGGGCGGCCAGTTCTTCTCGAATCATCCGCTCGGCCGGATGTTCGTCGACTTTTTCGGCGAGACGCTGTTTCGCGCCGACCTCTGCAACGCGGACGTCCGGCTCGGCGACCTGCTGATCCACGAAGGCCCCGCGCTGGAAGCGCAGCGCAACGCCGCGCGGATCTATAACGCCGACAAGACCTGGTTCGTGCTGAACGGCACGTCGACGTCGAACAAAGTCGTCACGAGCGCGCTGCTCGCGCCCGACGACCTCGTGCTGTTCGATCGCAACAACCACAAGTCGGTGCACCTCGGCGCGCTCGTGGTGTCCGGCGCGAGGCCCGTCTACCTCGAGACCGCGCGCAACGCATGGGGCCTCATCGGCGGCGTCGACAGCGCGGCGCTCGACGAAATGCGCATTCGCGACGCGATCCGCGACGTCGCGCCCGAGCGCGCCGACCTGCCGCGCCCGTTCCGGCTCGCGGTGATCCAGCTCGGCACCTATGACGGCACGATCTACAACGCACGCGAGATCGTCGACCGGATCGGGCATCTGTGCGACTACATCCTGTTCGATTCGGCGTGGGTCGGCTACGAACAGTTCATCCCGATGATGCAGGACTGCTCGCCGCTGATGCTGACGCTCGGCCCCGACGATCCCGGCATCTTCGTCACGCAGTCGGTACACAAGCAGCAGGCCGGCTTCTCGCAGACGTCGCAGATCCACAAGAAGGACAGCCACATCGAAGGCCAGAAGCGTTTCTGCGATCATCGGCGCTTCAACAACGCGTACATGATCCATGCGTCGACGAGCCCGTTCTACCCGATGTTCGCGGCGCTCGACGTCAATGCGCAGATGCACGCGGGCCCGGCCGGCAAGCGCCTGTGGCGCGACTGCGTCGCGCACGGCGTCGATGCGCGCAAGCTGCTGCTGAAGACCTGCCGCCAGATCCGCCCGTTCGTTCCGCAGCATGTCGATGGCCGCCCGTGGGCCGACTACCCGACCGAGCAGATCGTCGACGACCTGCGCTTCTTCCGCTTCCATCCGGCCGACACGTGGCACGGTTTCGAAGGCTATGCGAACGACCAGTACTTCGTCGATCCGTGCAAGCTGCTGCTGACGACGCCCGGCATCGATCGCGACACGCACGAGTACGCACCGTTCGGCGCGCCGGCGCCGATCCTCGCGCGCTACCTGCGCGAGCACGGCGTCGTGCCCGAGAAGGCCGACCTGTATACGATCCTGTTCCTGCTCACGCCGTCGGAAAGCTTCGGCAAGCTGCAGCATCTGGTCGCGCACCTCGCGCAGTTCGAACGCCATCTCGACCAGGACACGCCGCTGCGCGAAGCGATCCCGTCGTTGTGCGAAGCGTATCCGGAGCTGTACGGCAACATGCGCCTGCGGCAGTTGTGCCAGCGCATGCACGATTTCTACCGCAGCCACGACATGAAGCATCTGCAGAAGCAGATGTTCCGGCGCGCGCAGTTCCCGAAGCAGGCGATGCTGCCGCACGCCGCGAATGCCGAGCTGATCCGCAACAACGTCGAGCTCGTCACGCTCGATCGCATCGAAGGCCGGATCGCGACCGAAGGCGCGCTGCCCTATCCGCCCGGCATCTTCTGCGTGGTGCCCGGCGAAGCGTGGGGCGGCCCGGCGCTCGACTACTTCCGCGCGCTCGAAGCCGGGATCAACGCGCTGCCGGGTTTCGAGCCGGAAATCCAGGGCGTTTATCTGCAGACGAAGCCGGACGGCACGAAGCAGGCATCGGCGTACGTGGTGGCCGGCGACACGCGCGCGTCGCTGGCCTGAGCGCGTCGGGGCCCGGCCCGCACTGGAAAACGCACGAGCATCGTGACGGTCGCCGCAGCGCTCCGGCCGGTCGAGCGCTTACGCCTGCCGCATCACCACGCCTGCCGATAGATCGCCAGCGCGTCGGCCGCCGTCACCTCGCGCGGATTGTTCACGAGCAGGCGCGTCTGCAGCATCGCGTCCGACGCCATCCTCGGCAGGTCGCCCTCGCCGATGCCGACTTCGCGCAGCGTGCGCGGGATGCCCGTCGCGACGATCAGCCGGTCGATCTCCGCGATCAGCGCATGCGTCCTCGCTTCGTCGCTGCCCGTCGCCGACGGCGCGACGATCGCCGCGAGTTCCGCATACAGCGGCGCGGCGGCCGGCGCGTTGAAGCGCAGCACGTGCGGCAGCACGAGCGCATTCGACAGCCCGTGCGGCACGTGGAAGATCCCGCCGACCGGATAGGCCAGCGCATGCACGGCCGCGACCGGCGCGTTCGCGAACGCCTGCCCGGCGAACATCGCACCGACCAGCATCGACTCGCGCGCGTGTCGGTTGTGGCCGTCGTCGCAGGCCGCGAGCAGGTTGCGCGACAGCAGCGTCAGCGCGTGCACGGCCAGCATGTCGGACACCGGATTCTTCAGCCGTGCGGACGTATAGGCTTCGATCGCGTGCACCATCGCGTCGATGCCCGTCGCGGCGGTCGCCACGCGCGGCAGGCCGAGCGTCAGCTCGGCGTCGAGGATCGCGACGTCCGCGAACAGGTGCGGCGACACGACGCCCATCTTGCGCGCCTCGCCGACCGTGACGATCGAAACGGCCGTCACCTCGGAGCCCGTGCCGGCCGTCGTCGGCATCTGCACGAGCGGCAGCCGCGCGCTCGCGACCTTGTCGACGCCATACATGTCGGCCAGCGCCTGCTGCCCCGGCGCAAGCACCGCGATCAGCTTCGCGACGTCCATCGACGAACCGCCGCCCAGGCCGAGCACGATCTCGGCATCGGCCGCGACGGCCCGCGCGGTCGCTTCGAGCACCACGTGCTCGGGCGGATCGGCGATCACGTCGTCGAGCACGGTGACCTGCCAGCCGTGCGCGGCGAGGCTCTCCAGCGCGGGTGCGAGCACGCCGCTGCGATGCAGGAACGCGTCGGTGACGACGCACAGCCGCACGAGCGCCGGAAAGCGATCGCGCAACAGCGCGCCGAGCCGGCGCGCGGCGCCGAATTCGACGATCTGCGTCGGAACGGTACGGAATTGAAACGGGTTCATCGGGTGCCTCCCGGAGGCGTCGCCGTGCCGGTGTCCGGCTGCACCATGTAGCGTGACACGTCGCGGCGATCGAGCAGCGGAAAGATTGCCCCGATCCCGATCCGCTGGAAATGCGGCGTTTCCCGATGCATGTCGAGGCCGCCCGCGTCGCTGTAACGCTCGAGGATCACGATGTGGTCGGGATCGACCGGCGAGCGGAAATACGCGTAGTCGAGATTCATCGGCTCGGCGCGCGTCGCGGGCGCGAGTTCCGCGAGCAGCTCGATCACGCGGTCGCCGTTGCCCGGCTTCGCGTAAAAATGTGCGATGACCTGCAGGTAAGGTTCATTCATGCGGGGCTCCGTGTTCGACAAACACCCGTCACGACGACGCACGCAATGCGCAGCGAACCGGATGGTTTCGAACGCGATGGCCCGACGCCGTGTCACTGACTCGGCGTCCATTGTATTGAATCGGCCATGCGTTCGCAGTGCCGCGCCCGGATCGCTGAAAACCGGTCGAATCCCGCCACACCGTCAGGGCGAGCCGGCGCACAACCGGCCGCGCCCCTCCACCCGCCGATACGCCGACGTCTACCACGGCACCGTCCGCCCCAGATAGTCGAGGTATTCGAGCCCGCGGCGCGCACGCTTTGCGATCAGCACGTCGACGAGGCTCGGCACGCTCTCGTCGATGGTCAGGCGCGCATCGGGTCCGCCCAGCTCCGTGCGGACCCAGCCGGGCGCCATCAGCGCCAGCGCACGCGGCGTGTCGGCCTGCCGCGCCGCGAAGCTGCGCATGAACTGGTTCAGCGCGGCCTTGCTGCCGCGATAGACCTCGCGCATCCCGCTGACGTTGTTCGCGACGCTGCCCTGCCCCGACGACATCGCGCCGATCAATCCGTCGGCGGTCACAAGATCCTGCAGCGCGTCGATCACGCGCATCGGTGCAAGCGCGTTCGTGATCATCACGCGCACGAACTCGTCGGTCGTCACTTCGCCGATCGTTTCGTTCGGGTCGTTGGTCGTCCCCGCATTCACGAACAGCATGTCGAAGCATCTGCCCGACAGGCGCTCGCGCAGCGCGGCCAGTTGCGCCGGCTCGCAGATGTCGAGCGTGTCGATCCCGAGCCGGCCGTCGAACCGGTCCGCCAGGTCGTGCAGCTTCGTGCGTCCCGATCCTTCACGCACGGTGCCCGTTACGTTCCAGCCCTTGTTCAGGAATTGCTCCGCCATCGCAAGCCCGAGGCCGCGCGAAGCCGCGACGAGCAGGATCGAGGGTGCGTTCGGGTTCGATACGGTCGATTGCATGGTTGCTGCCTTTGCCGGATTTCATGATGCGCCCACTATAGGCGTACACCGGACCATGCACCAGACGCACCGGATGCAATCGATAGTTGCATTGAACGACATGCCAAACCACGCAGTGGCGTATCCTGTCCGCATGGAAGACATCGACCTGAATCTCGTTACCGCGCTCGACGCGCTGCTGTCGGAAGGCAGCGTGACGGGCGCGGCGCGCCGGCTTGGCCTGAGCACGTCCGCCATGAGCCGCACGCTCACACGGCTGCGGCTCTCCACCGGCGACCCGTTGCTCGTGCGCGCCGGGCGCAAGCTCGTGCCGACGCCGCACGCGGCTGCATTGCGCGACCGCGTGCATGCGATCGCGAGCGACGCGCGCGCCGTGCTGCGGCCGGCGACGGCCGACGTTGACATGGCGACGCTCGCATCCACGTTCACCATTCGCGCGTCGGCGTCGTTCATGGAAATGCTGTCCGGCCCGGTGGTCGCCGCGATCGGCGAAGTCGCGCCGCACGTGCGCATCCGCTTCGTGCCCAAGCCCGACCGCGATCCGCAAGCGCTGCGCGACGGCACCGTCGATCTGGAAATCGGCAAGCGCGGCGACGACGCGCCGGAGCTGCACACGCGCATGCTCGGTCACGACTGGCACGTCGCGGTGGCGCGCGCCGGACACCCGCTGTTCGCGTCGGCCAGGATCACGCCTGCGCGCTATGCGGCCTGCCGTCACGTGATCGCATCGCAGCTCGGCGATTTCAGCGGACCGACCGACGCACCGACCGGCCCGTCCGGCCCGAGCCAGGCCGTGCACGTCGTCGTCCCCGGCTACCCCGATGCGATGCGTGTCGCGGCCAGCACCGACCTGATCGCACTGGTGCCGCGCTCGAGCCTCGGCAACGCGTTCTCGCCGGGGCTCGCGGAAGCCCTCGGGCTGCGCAGCTTCGAGATCCCGGTCCGCCTGCCCGCGATCCTCGTCTCCGCGCTATGGCATCCGCGCATGCACGCCGACCCCGTCCACCGCCGCCTGCGCGACGCGGTCATTGCGGTCTGCCAGCGCGCGTATCCCGATTCCCGCGCGCCACGCGCACCGGCGCGCAGCACGAAAACACGCACGGCCGGCTGACGCCGCGCGTACCCGAAGCCGGCCCGCACGACGCGCACGGCTCAGACCAGCCGGCCACCGCCGTCGATGTGCAGGATTTCGGCATTCATGAAACCGTTGCCCAGCAGGAACGCGATCGCCTCCCCGACTTCGTCGGCACGGCCGACACGGCCGCCCGGCAGCGCCGATGCGGCTCCCGCGAGGATCGCATCGCGCGCTTCCGGGCCGAACGCGTCGTACAGCGGCGTCTCGACGAAACCGGGCGCGACGACGTTGACGCGAATCGGCTTCAGTTCCAGCGCGAGCGATTGCGCCAGCGCTTCGACGCCCCGCACGGCGGCAGCAATCACGGACGTGCCTTGCGCGGACGGACGATCCGACAGTTGCCCGCCCGTCAGCACGATCGAGCCGGTCGCGGGCATCAGCGGCAACGCGGCCCGGATCGCGTAGACCGGCCCGGCGATGCGCTCCTGTACCGCGGCGAGCAGATGATCGGGATCGGTCTCGCTCAGCTTGCCGGCGATGAACCGGCCGGCCGTGACGACCAGGTGATCGACGCGCGTCATCGTATCGAATACGGCCTGCACCGCGTGCCTGTCCGCGATATCGGCCACCGCGAAACGCGCGCCGCCGATCGCTTGCGCGGCGGCCTCGAGCTTCGCGCGGGTCCGGCCGACCAGCGTGACGCCGGCGCCTCTCGCCTTCGCGGCCGCCGCGGCCGCGAGGCCAATTCCGGAGCTCGCGCCGAATATCACCACGTGCGCGCCGTCCAGTGTCGAAGATTGCAGTGCCTCGTTCATCTCGGTTCCTCATCAGGGAGTGAAGGTTTGCGAACGTTAGGTCATTCTCTATTACACGGGAACGTGGGACACTTGAATATGGTTCATTCCATAAGGGAATAAGATGGATTCGCTGCGATCCATGCGCGTGTTCGTCCGCGCCATCGAGCTGGGCAATTTTTCGGCGGTCGCTCGCGAGGAAGGCACCGGCCAGCCGACGATCAGCAAGATCGTCGCCGCGTTCGAACAGGAACTGGGCGTTCGCCTGCTCGAACGCTCGACAACCAGCCTCGCGCCGACCGACGAAGGCCGGCGATTCTACGATCGCTGCAAGCGCGTGCTCGACGAATACGAAAGCGCGGTGGCCGACGTGCGCGGGCAAACGCTGCGGCCGGTCGGCAAGCTGGTCGTCAACGCGCCGCTGGGGCTGGGCGAGTTGAGGCTGAACGCGCTCGTGCTCGAATTCCTCGCCGCGTGGCCGGAAATCGACGTCGAGCTTCATTTGACCGATCGCGTGATCGATCTGGTCGAGGAAGGCGTCGATGTCGCCATTCGCCTCGGCCACTTGCTGCCGCCGGATGTCGTCGCACGCAACATCGCGTCGTCGCCGCGCCTGCTGGTGGCCGCGCCGGCGTATCTGTCGCGGGCGCCGAGGATCCGCCGGCCGGAAGACCTGGCGAAGCACGAGTATGTCGGATACGCGCGCGCGGACATCATCGGCAGCGAACTGGAATTCGCGCGAGGCGACGAGAAGATCGCCGTTCCGGTACACGGCCGGTATCGCGTGAATAGCTCGATCGCGCTGCGGGAATGCTTCCTGGCCGGGAACGCGGTGGGCAGCGCGCCGGCGTGGCTCGTTCAGGACCTGATCGACACCGGGCAACTCGTCCGCTTGCTGCCGAAGTGGGACATGGTTCCGCCGCATGCGCTGCACCTCGTGTATGCGTCGCGCCGGTATCTGCCGCTCAGGACCCGCACGTTCCTGCAATTCATGGAGCAGCGGATTCCGGAATTGCCCGGGTTCAGCGCGACGACGACAGCCGCAATCGCATCGCGGCAAACCCGCTGACCGACGGCCGCCACGATCACGGCCGGCCGGGCGCCGATCCGTCGCCGTTTCCCCGCTCCGTCGAATCCCCGCTATTGCGGCGCGCACCGGCGGCGCCGGCGGGCCCTTCGGATAAAATGCCGCACTTTCCACCTTGTCCGGCCCGCTCGCCATGCAACCCGCCTCCCACGCCCAACCCGCCTCCCACGGCGCAGACGCCGCAGAATCGGCCCGCGACCTCGTCTACGGCCCGAACGACCGGCCGGCGCCGATGGTCGCCTTCGTCGCCGCGCTGCAGCACCTGCTGGCGATCATCGTTCCGATCGTCACGCCCGGCCTGCTGATCTGCCAGGCGCTCGGCGTGTCCAGCCGCGATACGACCCTGATCGTATCGATGTCGCTGGTGATTTCCGGCATCGCCACCTTCGTCCAGTGCAAGCGCTTCGGCCCGCTGGGCGCCGGCCTGCTGATCGTCCAGGGCACCAGCTTCAACTTCGTCGGCCCGCTGATCGCGGGCGGCAGCCTGATGGTCAAGCAGGGCACGCCGGTCGAGACCGTGATGGCCGCGATCTTCGGCGTCGTGATTGCCGGTTCGTTCGTCGAGATGAGCGTGTCGCGCATCCTGCCGTTCGTGAAGCGCCTGATCACGCCGCTCGTCACCGGCATCGTCGTGCTGCTGATCGGCCTCACGCTGATCAAGGTCGGCCTCGTCAGCATGGGCGGCGGCTATGGCGCGATGGCCAAGGGCACGTTCGCGAGCGCGGAGAACCTGACGCTGTCCGGCCTCGTGCTCGGCACGATCATCCTGCTGAACCGCGTGCCGATCGTCTGGGTGCGCAGCACCGCGCTCGTCATCGCGCTCGCGATCGGCTACCTCGCGGCCGCGTTCCTCGGCCGCCTCGACTTCACCGGCATGCAGCAGGCCGCGCTGTTCCAGGTTCCGACGCCGCTGCACTTCGGCATCGGCTTCTCGTGGTCGCTGTTCGTGCCGATGCTGATCATCTACCTCGTCACGTCGCTCGAAGCGATCGGCGACGTCACCGCCACCAGCAAGATCTCGAACGAGCCGGTCGAGGGGCCGGTGTGGATGCAACGAATCAAGGGCGGCGTGCTCGTCAACGGCGCGAACTCGCTGCTGGCCGGCGTGTTCAATACGTTCCCGAGCTCCGTGTTCGCGCAGAACAACGGCGTGATCCAGATCACCGGCGTCGCGAGCCGCCATGTCGGCATCTGGATCGCGGGGATGCTCGTGGTGCTCGGCCTGTTCCCGGTCGTCGCCGGCGTGCTGCAGGCCGTTCCGGAGCCGGTGCTGGGCGGCGCGGCGATGGTGATGTTCGGCGCGGTGGCCGCATCGGGCATCAACATTCTCGCGGGCGTGCAGCTCGACCGCCGCGCGCTGCTGATCATCGCGGTGTCGCTGGCGCTCGGCCTCGGCGTGTCGCAGGTGCCGGACATTCTGAACAGCCTGCCGCATGCGCTGAAGAACGTGCTGGAATCGGGTGTCGCAACGGGCGGCATCTGCGCGCTCGTGATGAACTGGTTCCTGCCGGAACAGAAGTAAGGACCGGACGCGTGGCAACCACGCGGTGTTTCAGGCACCGCGTCGGCCAGCCCGAACGCCGGTTCAACCCGACCGCGCCAGACAGCCACAGCCTCGCACCGGAGGCATTCCGCGTCGCCCGAAATAAGATGGCCACCCGAAGGGCGACGCGCGTATGATGAACTCATCCGGGCATTCGTGAGCCGTTCGACTGCTCGCCCTCCGTCTCCCTTCTTGCTGCATCGCGCTCACGTTCGCACGCAGCATTACGCTTTACGCCCCACCCCGTCGCGCCACACTGGCGATACTGGCCGGACGCGTTCGTCCCGCGAGTCGTCGCGACCGAACGTTCAGAAGCTCGTCATGAGCGTGCGTCTCCGTCTTGGATTCGAACGTTGCCCGCTCATGTTCCGTCATGTGCCGGCGCAGAACGACCGCGCGCGTGACGACGGCGCCGGCTTCGACGCAGCGGTCGGGATTTTGCCCGTGGGGCACTGAGAACAACATCGCTCGAAATTTGCCCGCGCGGCGGCTGTCGAGTGAAGTCAGACGCACTCGCCGTGCAGCAAGCCAAGAATCGAACCATAACCGGGAGTCGGCAAACATGAGCTGGTACTGCGATGTGGAGCGCGAACTGGCTCACATTAGGGGAGCGATCGGACTGCTCGAGCAAACACATGACGCCTTCATCAACCGATCGCCAGTGAGCGATCCGGCGTATTGGCGTGTCAAGCTCGACACACTCCGGACACGATTTGAGCGCAATAAGGTACTCGAACGCCAAATCAATGAACTGTTCGCTCGCCTCGATCGAATCCGGGATCCGAACTTCCGCAAATAAGAATCTGCCACGCGTGTCCGAGCATTCGATTGCGCTCGATTCGGGACCAGGCACATCTTGAATGCCGAATTGCAGGCTGCAGTATCGGCTCGGCGAACGCAGTATCAGCGGCGGCGGCCGTCGCGCGAGTCGCTTCAACCCGGCCACACTCGCGAATCGGTCCGTCATCCTTATCGATTTTTCCGGCATGTACGCAGCCCGGGAAGCAGCCAGACCGGGACCATGCCGGACTTCGGAGCAATATCATGACTGATGCCACCCCAAACAGCACCTTTCGGCACCTTCCACTGACACCCGAACAGGATGCGGAGATCCGCCACTACATCAAGAAAAAGGAACAACGCGGCGAACCGTGGGACACCCCGGAACTGGCGACGATGCTCAGAGACATGCTCGATCCTCCCCCCACCGACGATGAAGAGCCCGTCGCCGACGTCGAGGAAACGAAGCTGGCCTGCGAGTATGCATTGGCCTCGATCGACGAGGCCATGGAACCCGTTTCCGCGAGTGAGGAACGAAACGCGGCAATGGAAGCCGAGGAGATGAAACACCCCAGGGGGTAGTGCGCCCGTGGCCCGATACTCGAGCCGAAGCTGCAACGCCGCCCTGATCCTGATCGCCTTTGTATCGCCCTTCTGTATCGTTGCCGCTTGCGAAAGGTGGACCGAATGCCGTGCGCACGATCCTGACGCCGCAAGCTGCGTCGACATCGTGCCCGAAGACGGGTGATGTCGCGCAAGGCCCGGTTGACGAAAACGAACTCCGTGGAGACTCACCCCAGGCAAGCTTTGCGTTCGACCTGGACTGTCCAGCCGTGCGCCCACTTAGTCGCGTATGCAGCCGCATCGTCACGCACATCGAAGCCGGCCAGATCGCCGCCGGCGTGCGCTTGTCCCTGACTTCAGCCGGAAGAACCAGAATGATCCCCGCACTGGTTGATCGACCCCGCCCGCCTCGTTCGACAGGAAGATGCGATCGCTGCTTGCTTCCGACCTGATCGCAGGCATTGCACCCGAGTCGAGTGCGTCTCGCCATCCCGGCCGAATCCCGTTTCCACCAAACCGCGGCAGCGCAGGCCCTGTGCCGACGGCCGCTCAGAAGAAGTTCAGTGCGCCCATGGCTGGCCACGCCGCGCGATCGAGGCCACGACGATATTCAACACATGGCGGACGACGCCCTCATCCGTCATGCCCGCATCGAGGTACTGGCGCACCTTCATGATCCGTGGCTGATGGGAGCCGTCGTCATTGTCCATCACGAAAATACTGGCCGTTCCGGCATCGGTCATCAGCGCTACCTGAATGGTCTTGCCGCAAACGATCGTTTGCATGCTTAGGGTAGTCATTGCCGTGCCCGGTCTGGTTATTGGGGTCTCAAGTATGCGCCCCTATAGCCGGGCGAATCCTCCTGTAAACGCTCCCTTTCCAGCCGATTCGCCGGTAATTCGCACGCTGCGGGCAGCTTTGCCTTCCTGGCCCGATTGCGGTGCCGATCGGGCGAGCTTGTTTTGCGTCCAGCCCCGACGGTTCCGGGTGCTCGCATACGTCATCCTGCACATGACCCGTTTCCGCATGATTGAGCGGTTCCGGCCGATGCTGCCTTGGCACCGCGATCAACGGTGGCTAGAATCTCGCCAGTGCCTATGCCCTTGAGCCCATGAGTTCCCCACAATCGACCGCGGTACCCATCAAAGAACGGTCGACGATCGTCTGCTACCGCGACAGCCGGGTGTTGCTCGTCGCGCGCGCGTCGTCGCGCTGGGCCCTTCCGGGCGGCACGATCAAGCGCGGGGAAACACCGCTCGAAGCCGCGCATCGCGAGTTGTGCGAAGAAACCGGCATAACCGGCCAGAATCTCGTTTACTCGATGCATTTCACCGGGCTCGCGAAGGCACATCACGTGTTCTTCGCGGAAGTCGGCCCGGACCAGACACCGCAAGCGAACAACGAGATCGAGAAATGCAGGTGGTTTCCCATCAACGGCGTCGACGAATTGCGCGCGAGCATCCCGACGAAGCGAATCGTCGAACTCGTCTATAACCACGAAATCCGCAAGTCGTAGCCCGCACGAAACCCCGCGCGGCTCGCGCAGAGCGCACGCCCGAGCCGTCGCCGGCTCGAGTTGCTTTTCACGGGTCGGCGCCGCGCGATCGCTCAGTGCGCGCGCTTTCTTCGTAACTCGTGCGTGGAATAAACGACGAGGAAGATGCCCAGCATCGCGGCACCGGACGCCATGAAGTCGTTTGCGGTTCCCGATCCGTGCAGGGACGTCGGGAAGATGCCGAGACTCAGTCCTGCGGCGGCAAGAAGCAATCCTGCAGCCACACCCCAGATCGGTCCGGCGGTCTTTTCGATTTTATTTTTCATGCAGCACCCGTCTACAGTCATTACCTGGTCGGTATCGGCAAAAGGCGCCGCGCCTACCTCCAGTAATTTCACTATAGCCGGGAAATAATTCGCAAACTTTCAGTGCTTTTCCCGATCAAGTTTTCTCGTTTACGGCCGCTGTGCAGCGCCGGCGCCACGGCGAAAGTGCGCGCCGTCAAGCACGCCGATTCGCAAGAAAACGGGATGGCGGAAGGCAGCAGGAGTCGAACCTACCCGGGAGTGTCTGACACCCCCAACCGGATTTGAAGTCCAGCCGTACCACCGGATACGAATGCCTTCCGTGACGAGAAAAACCAAAAGAACAACGAGCGCCTACGCCTGAATACCCACCCAACCGCTGTCAGGCCGCAGGAAGTGAAGATCGCGGCGGAAGCGAGTATACCCAACCCGATCGAAGAACTCGAGAATCTGGATCGCGCGCTTGCGGCCGAGCCCCGTCGCGTCGCGAAACGTCGCGGCATCGAGCCCGCCTCCCTGCGAAGGCGCGAGATGCGCGACCAGTTCCGCCAGCTCGCGTACGACATCCGCGTGATAGAACAGGTCGCGCACGACCTGGTGCACGTCGCCGCGCCGCGCGAGCTTGCGCAGCAGCGTGCGCACCGCGTCCTCGGCCGCGCCCGTGTCGCGGGCCAGGTCGCGTACCCACGGCGGATCGAAGCGCCTCGCATGAATCAGCGGCAACAGTTGCCGCGCCAGCGCTTCCTCGCGCGAATCGAGGTTCACCGAATGCGACGGCAGATGCAGCCACGGACCGCTTCGCGCGACTTCGCCGCCGCCCACCAGCGCATCGACGAGCGCGCGCCACAGCGCATCGCCGGCGAGCGGCGCCGCCATCCGCCGCAGGCGCGCGGCGTCGAGCCCCTGCTCGTCGGGCATGCGCTCGTGATACGCGCGCAGCGTCTCGATCGCCCGCGTCTGCAGCGCGCGCCAGTGCGCATGCGAAATCACCGCGCCGTCGTTCGACGCGGCATCGCGCTGCCCGATCGCCAGCGCGTCGTCGGGCAACGCGAGCGCGCCCGACGCAAAACCGGTGAGATGCGTGAGCATCGCGCGCGGGATGCCGAGCGGCGCCTGCGCGAGCAGCGCATCGAGGCGCCCCGCGTCGAGCCACTCGGCGAGCGCATCGAGCCACGCGCGGCGCGCGGGCGTGCGGCGCTTGCGCGCCGGCCCGAACGGATCGAGCACGCGACCGCCGCCGACGGTGCGCGTCGCCTGCGGATTGCGGACGATGAACCGGTCGCCCGGCAGCGCGAACACCGGTTCGTCGAATACCAGTTGCACGCGCATGCGCTGGCCGGCCGCGAGCGTGTCGCCGTCGAGCAGCGCGACATGCGCGACGCGATGCAGCGTGCCGAGATGCACGTGCAGCGGCGCCCAGTGCGTCAGCGTCAGCCCCGCGTCCGCGAGCAGCGTCAACTCGACGTCCACGCGCGGCGACGTCGCGGCGAGCCGCGCATCGGCGACGGTATCGCCGCGCTCGACGTCGGCCTTGTCGACGCTGGCCAGGTTCAGTGCGCAACGCTCGCCCGCGCGGCCGGACTCGACCGGCCGGTTCTGCGCATGGATGCTGCGCACGCGCGCCGCGCCGCCCGTGCGCACGATCGCGAGCGTGTCGCCCGTCGCGACGCGGCCCGCGAACGCGGTGCCCGTCACGACGGTCCCCTGCCCCGCGAGCGTAAACACGCGATCGACCGCGAGCCGGAACAGGCCGTCGTCGCGGCGCGCGCGCCATGCGATCGCCGCGTCGGCCAGGTGACGCTTCAACGCGGCGACGCCCGGATCGTCCACGGCCGTCGCACGGGTTTCGAAGATCGGCGCGTCGGCCAGCGTCGAGTCGTGCAGCCATGCGGCGATCTCGTCGCGCACCTGGGCGACCCGCGCGGCGTCGACACGATCGCACTTCGTCAGCGCGACCGCGCCGTGCGTGACGCCGAGCAATTGCAGGATCGCGAGATGCTCGCGCGTCTGCGGCATCACGCCGTCGTCGGCGGCGATCACGAGCAGCGCGAAGTCGATCCCGCACGCGCCGGCCGCCATCGTGTGAATCAGCTTCTCGTGGCCCGGCACGTCGATCAGGCCGAGCACGTCGCCGTTCTCGAGCGGCGTATACGCGTAGCCGAGCTCGATCGAGATGCCGCGCGCCTTCTCTTCCTTCAGCCGGTCGGTATCGACGCCCGTCAGCGCGCGCACAAGCGTCGTCTTGCCGTGGTCGATGTGCCCCGCGGTACCGACGATCATGCGGCGGGCTCCGCGGGCGGCACGCATTGCGCGACGAATGCCGCTTCGTCGGCGGCTTCGAGGCAGCGCAGGTCGAGCCGCAGCGCGTTGTCAGCGATGCGGCCGATCACCGGGCGCGGCCATTCGCGCAGCCGCTTCTCGAGCTGCGCAAGCGCGCGGCCGCCGCGCTTACCGTCCGGCGTGCGCACGACGAGCCCCGCGCTCGGCAACTGGTCGACCGGCAGCGCGCCGCTGCCGATCTGGCTGAACATCGGTTCGACCGTCACGTCGAAACCATTGCCGAGCGCGGCCTGCAGCGCCGGGCGCACGCGCTCGGCGGCCTCGGCGATCTCGCGCTGCGGACGCGTCAGCAGGCGCAGCGTCGTGAGCCGCTCCCGCAGGAACTCGGGTGCCTGGTAGAGCCGCAGCACGGGCTCGAGCGCCGCGAGCGTCAGCTTGCCGACGCGCAGCGCGCGCTTGAGCGGATGTTTCTTGATCTTCGCGATCAGTGCGCGATCGCCGACGATCAGGCCGGCCTGCGGCCCGCCGAGCAGCTTGTCGCCGCTGAATGTGACAACGTTTGCGCCGGCGGCGACGGTTTCCTGCACGGTCGTCTCGTGCGGCAGCCCCCATAACGACAGGTCGGCGAGCGTGCCGCTGCCGAGGTCGACTGCGACCGGCAGCCCGTGCTCGCGCGCGAGCGCCGCGAGTTCGGCGAGCGTCGTCTCCTTCGTGAAGCCGCTGATCGCATAGTTGCTGCAGTGCACCTTCATCAGCAGCGCGGTGCGGGGGCCGATCGCGTCCGCGTAGTCGCGCAGATGGGTGCGGTTGGTCGTGCCGACCTCGCGCAACCTGGCGCCGGCGCGACTCATGATGTCGGGAATCCTGAAGGCGCCGCCGATCTCGACCAGCTCGCCGCGCGACACGACGACTTCGCGCTTCGTCGCGAGCGCCGACAGCGTCAGCAGCACCGCCGCCGCATTGTTGTTGACGACGGTCGCCGCTTCCGCCCCCGTCAGTTCGCACAACAGATCGTCGATCAGGTCGTCGCGATCGCCGCGACGGCCGGTGGCGAGATCGAATTCGAGGTTGACGGGCCGCGTAAGCACGTCGATCACCGTGCGCACCGCGTCGTCGGGCAACAGCGCGCGCCCGAGGTTCGTATGCAGCACGGTGCCGGTCAGGTTGAACACCGTGCGCACGGCGCCGGCGCTCTGCGTGGCCAGCGTGCGCGCGACGGCCGCGGCGATGCGCGGCTCGTCGAGCGGCTCGGCCGCCGCCGGATCGTGCTGCGCGGCGGTACGCCAGCGTTCGAGTTCGGCGCGCACGGCGTTCAGCACGCGCGTGCGGCCATGGTCAGCAAGCAGCGGTTGCAGCGGTGCCGACGACAGCACGCGCTCGACCGACGGCACACGCGCCAGTACTGCATTCAGTTCATTCACACCCGGTTCGGTCACGTGGTAGTGGCTCCAGTCTCAGCTTCGCAGTCGGCCGAGGCCGGCGCTCGCGCACCGCCCCCGGCTCCGGCCCCGTGCCGTCAATCCGCTTCCCGCGAGACATCCGGCCACAGCAGCGGGTTCGGCGAACTGCGCTGGTATCCGGCCTCGTTCATCAGCAGGTCGAGCGTGAGACTCGCGAGATCGTCCGCCAGCGGCTCGAACTCGTAGTCCTTCTCCTGATAGCCGATCTTGCGGTAGGTCTTGCACTCGTCGCACGATTCGGCCTTGACGGCTTCGCTGCCGCCCTCGATCCCGTGGTATGCGATGCCCTTCGTCGAATCGCAGTGCGTGCACTTGGTGCGCACCATGTGCCACTCGGTCGTGCACAGCCCGCACTGCAGGAAGCGGTAGCCCTGGAACTGGCCGCCCACCCGCACGACGCTCGCGACCGGATACGAGCCGCACACCGGGCACAGCCCCGGCTGGTCGAGATACGGAACGTCGGCCGGCGTCACGCGGCTGGCGAGATCGGTCCACACGACCTGCAGCGCGGCCATCAGGAACGGCGCGGTGGCCGGGTCGACCTCGGCGAAACGCAGCGCGAGGATCGCGTCGGCCTGCGCGTCGAGTTCGGCGGGCGCCATCAGGCGCAGCCGGTCGAGCAGCTTCGCGAGCGGCGGATTGATGAGCCCCGCGCCTTCGACGCGATCGAGCAGTTCGTACAGCACGGCGCGCCAGCGCGGATCGCGCTCGCCGTCGAGCGCCGGCACGAGCGGCATCGAATGCTGCTGCGCACGCGCGATCGCTTCCTGCGACGGCAGCGGCAGCTCCAGCGTCTGCAGCGTCGCGTGCTGCGCATCGGCGACGGTGGCCATCAGCCGCAGGTAGCCGCTGATCGGGTTCAGGTCGGCAAGCTTGCGCAGCCGCGCGGCGCGCGCCGAAAACACGGTGGCGCGCTCCGGCAGGCGAAAGCGCGGAATGGCCGAATGATCGAGTGCCGAGATCTCGGTCGGTTCGAGAATGCGTTGTGTCACAGAAATGTATTCCAAATAAACAAGCGCCGACGGATCGGCGCTTCGGGCGGTTCCGACGGCTGACGGAGCGGCCCGCCGCGATCGGCGAGCCGCCCGCTCCGGTGCGTTATTTCACGCTTTCACGGAACCACTTCGGGTGATGCTTGCGAGCCCAGCCCAGCGTGACGGTGCCACGCACCATCGCGCCGATCGAGCCCTTCACCCACAACGCCGCGTAAATGTGCACGATGATGCTCGCGATCAGCACGAAGGCCGCCACGGCATGCACGACAGCGGCCGCGCGGATCACCCCGATCGGGAAGTAGAACGAGAAGTAGCGCCGCCAGATCACGATCCCCGACAGCAGGAGCAACAGCAGGCACACCACCAACGTAAAGAATAGCAGCTTCTGCCCAGCGTTATAGCGGCCGACGGGCGGCAGCTTGTCTTCCTGGTTGGTCAGCACGTCGCCGATCTGCTTCAGCCACTGCCGGTCGTCTGCGTCGAGCGCGTTGTGGTGCCAGAAGCGCACCACCAGGATCACGAACGACACGAACATCACGAGGCCGACGAACGGATGCAGGATCCGCGTCCACTGGCCGCCGCCGAACAGCGCGGTCAGCCAGAACATCGACGGATGGAACAGCGCGAGCCCGGACAGCGCAAGCAGCACGAACGTGATCGCGGTGATCCAGTGGTTCGTGCGCTCGTTCGCCGAGTAGCGGACGATCAGGTTGGGGTCGTCGTGCTTCATTTCGCGTCCTCCTTGATGCGTCGCGCCTCGTCGCGCGCGGCCGATTCCTCGTCGTCGCTCACCTCGTTCGGACCGACCCGGACATAGTGGAAGAACCCGGCAAGCGCCGTCAGCGCGATGCCGGCGACCGCGAGCGGCTTCGCGATGCCCTTCCACAGCTTCACCATCGGGCTGATCGACGGATTGTCGGGCAGCCCGTGGTACAGCGACGGTTTGTCGGCATGGTGCAGCACGTACATCACGTGCGTGCCGCCGACGCCCTGCGGGTCGTACAGCCCCGCATGCTCGAAGCCGCGCTCCTTCAGGTCCTCGATCCGCTCGGCCGCGTGCTGCTTCATGTCCTCCTTGGTGCCGAACACGATCGCGCCCGTCGGGCAGGTCTTCACGCAGGCCGGTTCCTGGCCGACCGCGACGCGGTCGGAACAGAGCGTGCACTTGTACGCGCGATGATCCTTCTTCGAGATCCGCGGAACGTTGAACGGGCAGCCGGTCACGCAATAGCCGCAACCGATGCAGTTCTCCTCGTGGAAATCGACGATCCCGTTGTTGTACTGCACGATAGCGCCCGGCGACGGACACGCCTTCAGGCAGCCCGGATCCTCGCAGTGCATGCAGCCGTCCTTGCGGATCAGCCATTCGAGGTCGCCGGCCGGGTTCTCGTATTCGGAAAACCGCATGACCGTCCAGGAGTGCTCGGTCAGGTCGGCCGGGTTGTCGTACACGCCGACGTTGGTGCCGACCTCGTCGCGCAGGTCGTTCCACTCCATGCACGCCGTCTGGCATGCCTTGCAGCCGATGCACTTCGATACGTCGATCAGCTTCGCGACGCTCCCGGTCACCGGTTCGCGCACCGTGGGCGGTGGCGTCGTGGTGGCCGAGACGCGCTTGATATCCAGCGATTGCAATGCCATCTCTTTCCCCTTACGCCTTTTCGACCTTCACCAGGAACGACTTGAATTCCGGTGTGTACGAGTTGCCGTCACCCACGGACGGAGTCAGGGTATTGGCGAGATAGCCGGGCTTCGTCAGACCCTTGAAGCCCCAATGCAACGGGATGCCGACCGTCTGGACCTTCTTGCCGTCGACCGTCAGCGGCTTGATCCGCTTCGTGACGAGTGCGACCGCGATGATGTAGCCGCGCTTGGACGACACCTTCACGCGTTCGCCATGCGCGACGCCGACTTCCTTCGCGAGGTCTTCGCCGATCTCGACGAATTGCTCGGGCTGGATGATCGAGTTCAGCCGCGCATGCTTGGTCCAGTAGTGGAAGTGCTCGGTCAGCCGGTAAGTCGTCGCGGCGTGCGGGAACTCCGGTGCCTTGCCGAACGACGCGCGGTCGTCCGGGAACACGCGGGCGGCCGGGTTGTTCAGCGCCTGCGGGTTGTTCGGGTGCAGCGGGTTCGTGCCGATCGGCGTCTCGAACGGCTCGTAGTGCTCGGGGAACGGACCTTCGTTCATCCCCGCACGCGCAAAGAAGCGCGCGACGCCTTCCGGGTTCATGATGAACGGCCCCATCCCGTTCTCGGGCGGTTCGTCCGCCTTGAAGTCCGGTATGTCGGGGCCCGCCCACGCCTTGCCGTTCCAGCCGATCAGCTTGCGGGTCGGGTCGAACGGCTTGCCGCTCACGTCGCACGATGCGCGGTTGTACAGAATCCGCCGGTTCGCCGGCCAGGCCCACGCCCAGTTCAGCGTCTGGCCGATGCCGGTCGGATCCGAGTTGTCGCGCCGCCCCATCTGGTTGCCGGCCTGCGTCCAAGCGCCGCAGAAGATCCAGCAGCCGCTCGCGGTCGTGCCGTCGTCCTTCAGCTGCGCGAACGCGGCGAGCTGCTCGCCCTTCTTCACGAGCGTCTTGGCCGGATCCTTCGGGTCGGGCAGATCGGCGAGCGCACGCCCGTTGAACTCCATCGCGAGCTCTTCGGGCGTCGGGCTTTCCGGATTCGCGTACGGCCAGGTCAGGTTCACGATCGGGTCCGGGTACTTGCCGCCGTCCGCCTGGTACATCTTGCGCATGCGCAGGAACAGCCCCGACATGATCTCGAGATCGCTCTTCGCTTCGCCCGGCGGCTCCGCGCCCTTCCAGTGCCATTGCAGCACGCGGCTCGAACTCACGAGCGAGCCGTTTTCCTCCGCAAAGCACGTGGTCGGCAGACGGAACACCTCGGTCTGGATCTTCGACGCATCGACGTCGTTGTAGTCGCCGTGATGCCTCCAGAACTCGGATGTCTCGGTCGCGAGCGGATCCATGATCACGAGCCACTTCAGCTTCGCGAGCCCCGCGGCCGTCTTCACCTTCGACGGCGCCGCCGCGAGCGGGTTGAAGCCCTGGCAGATGTAGCCGTTCATCTTGCCGGCATTCATCAGCTCGATCGCCTGCAGCAGGTCGTACTGCTTGTCCAGCTTCGGCAGGTAGTCGTAGCCCCAGTTGTTCTCGGCGGTCGCCGCATCGCCCCACCACGACTTCATGAAGCTGACGTGGAACGCCTTGTAGTTCTTCCAGTAGCTCAACTGGTTCGGCCGCAGCGGCAACTGCACGCGCTTCTTGATGTAGCCGTCGAAATCCTGCTCGGACTGCATCGGCAGCGTCATGTAGCCCGGCAGCAGGTTCGACATCAGCCCGAGGTCGGTCAACCCCTGGATGTTCGAGTGGCCGCGCAGCGCGTTCATCCCGCCGCCGGCAATGCCGATGTTGCCGAGCAGCAGCTGCACCATCGCGCCGGTGCGGATGATCTGCGAGCCGATCGAGTGGTGCGTCCAGCCGAGCGCGTACAGCACCGTGCCGGCGCGGCCGGGAACGGCCGTCGTAGCGAGCATCTCGCACACCTTCAGGAACTTCTCCTTCGGCGTGCCGCAGGTCTGCTGGACCATGTCCGGCGTATAACGCGCGTAGTGCTGCTTCAGCATGTTGTACACGCAGCGCGGATGCTGCAGCGTCGGGTCGACCTTCACGAAACCGTCGTCGCCGCGCTCGTAGTCCCAGCTCGATTTGTCCGGGTACGCGTGTTTCTCCGCGTCGTAGCCGGAATAGATGCCGTCGTTGAACGCGAAATCCTCGCGCACGATGAACGTGAAGTCCGTGTAGTTCTTCACGTACTCATGCTGGATCTTGTCGTTCGTCAGCAGATAGTTGATGACGCCGCCCAGGAAGACGATGTCGGTGCCGGTGCGAATCGGCGCGTAATAGTCGGCCACCGAGGCCGTACGCGTAAAGCGCGGGTCGACGACGATCAGCCGCGCCTTGCGGTGCGCCTTCGCCTCCGTTACCCACTTGAAACCGCACGGATGGGCCTCGGCAGCATTGCCGCCCATCACGAGAATCACATCCGCGTTCTTGATGTCGACCCAATGGTTCGTCATCGCTCCACGGCCAAACGTCGGGGCAAGACCTGCCACCGTCGGGCCATGTCAGACACGCGCCTGATTGTCGAATACGAGCATTCCCAGGCTGCGGACAGCCTTGTGCGTCAGGTAACCGACCTCGTTGCTGCTCGCCGACGCGGCCAGCATGCCGGTCGTGAGCCAGCGGTTGACCTTCGCGCCGTCTTCCGCCGTCTCGACGAAGTTCGCGTCGCGGTCGGCCTTCATCAGCTTCGCGATCCGGTCGAGCGCGTCGCTCCACGAGATGGGCTCCCACTTGTCCGAGCCCGGCGCCCGGTATTCGGGGTGCGTCAGGCGATTCGGGCTGTGGATGAAGTCGATCAGGCTCGCGCCCTTCGGGCACAGCGTGCCGCGATTGACGGGATGGTCGGGATCTCCCTCGATATGGATGATGCTCGGCTGCGCATTCTTCGCGCCGTCTCCGAGGCTGTACATGAGGATGCCGCAACCCACTGAACAGTAAGGGCAGGTGTTGCGCGTTTCGACGGTGCGCGCCAGCTTGTACTGTCGGACTTCGGCAAGCGCTTCGGATGGAGAAAAGCCCATCAGGGCAAGACTCGATCCGGCAAGCGACGTGGCCGTCACCTTCAGGAACTGGCGCCGGGACATTTGTAGCATGGTGGTCTCGGCGTTATTGTGGGGTGGAGGAAACTGAAAGGAATTATAGACAGTCCGCGCAACTATGTTCGAATCCTCGGATCAATACTGAATTGTCCGATTATCAACGGTGACCGCCGCACGGCATCTCGACCGAACCCTCATGAAACGACAGATCACCACCGACGCGACCCGTCTTGCCCAACGACAGGCCAACTGGGCCCTCACCGCGTTCAAGCGCTTCTCGTCCGACCGCTGCTCCGCGATGGCCGCGGGCATCGCGTTTTTCTCCGCGTTCTCGCTCGCGCCGACGCTCGTGATGGTGATCGCGGTGGCCGGCTGGTTCTACGGCGACGACGCCGCGCGCGGCCAGGTGTTCGAACAGGCGCACCAGTTGATCGGCAACGACGCGGCGGCCAGCATCCAGACGATCGTGCAGAACGCGCACCGCGCGGGAGAGCGCGGCGGGCTCGCGACGCTGATCTCGTTCGCCGCGCTCGCGATCGGCGCGTCGGCCACGTTCGCGTCGCTCAGCGCCGCGCTCAGCGTGATCTGGCCGGCCACCGAAAACCGCTGGTCGAGCATGCTCGGGCTCGTGCGCGTGCGGCTGATCTCGTTCGGGCTCGTGCTCGGCGTCGCGTTCCTGCTGATCGTGTCGCTCGTGCTCGACACCGCGATCACGTTCGTCGGCACCTGGCTGCTGGGCGATTCGCCGTATGTCGTCGTCACGAACATCGTGCAGTTCTTCGTCGGCATCGCGGTGCTCGCGGCCGCGTTCGCCGCGTTGATGAAGTTCCTGCCCGATGCACGCGTCGCGTGGCGCGACGCCGCGGTCGGCGGAGTGGTGTCCGCGATCCTGTTCTCCGGCGGCAAGAAGCTGTTCGCGCTGTACCTCGCGCATGCGGGCACCGCGAGTGCGTTCGGCGCGGCCGGATCGTTCGCGGTCCTGCTGATGTGGCTGTACTTCTCTGCAATCGTGCTGCTGCTCGGCGCGGAATTCGCGGCGGCCCGCGGCAACGCGCATCGACCCGCCGGCATCGCACCGACCGTATCCGCTCAAACCGTTCGCATGCGCGACGACTGATTCACCCGCCTGTTCCGCAAAGCGGCTGCGCGCCGGCATCGCGCGCGCCGCGAAATGACTTCCCGCACACCCGCCGACTTCTGGCAACCACGCCGTCCGCCGCGCATTCGCGCGGCGTCGACACGTTCCTTGCACGCCGGCGCGTTCGTCTCTGCAACCGCAAACGTTTGCAGCTACTCATTTCCTTGCTCCAACCGGCCGAAACGGGGCATCTGCCGCAATGTGCACCAAGTACTGAAACAATCGCACCGCAGCAACTGTCAACTATTTCAAAAACAGGAACGGTCGTTGATGTGCTTGATATATATAGACTTTTTTATGCTGTTACCTTTTCGAGACACTTTATTTTTTAAGCTTTCTTGCGTCGATGGCACTGAGCTATTCTCCAATCCGCAACAAATAACGATGAATCACTTGCGTGGAGAATCTCAACGATGAAGAAACTTGCTCTCTCGACCCTCTCGCTCGCCCTGCTGGGCGCCGCCGGCGCTGCTCAGGCTCAATCGAGCGTGACGCTGTACGGCGTGATCGATACGTCGATCACCTATGTTCACGGTAACGACGGTCAAGGCAACAATTCGTGGTCGATGGGTAGCGGCAACCTGCAAGGCGCCCGTTTCGGCCTGAAGGGTGCCGAGGACCTCGGTGGCGGCCTGAAGGCGATCTTCCAGTTGGAAAACGGCTTCAACTCGGCATCGGGTGCACTGGGCCAAGGCAAACGCATGTTCGGTCGCCAGGCTTTCGTCGGCCTGGAAAGCAACCAATACGGTACGCTGACGCTGGGTCGCCAGTATGACCCGATCGTCGACCTGGTCCAGGGCGTGACGGCTGACAACTATTTCGGCAGCGTCTTCGCAACGCCGGGCGACGTCGACAACAACGACAACAGCCTGCGCGTCAGCAACGCGATCAAGTACACGTCGCCGGTGTTCGCCGGCTTCCAGGTCGAAGGCATGTACGCCCTCGGCGGTGTTGCAGGCAAGACGGGCTCCGGCCAAACGTGGTCGGTCGCAGCTGCTTACAACAACGGCCCGGTCGGCGTTGCTGCCGGCTACTTCTACGCGAACAACCCGACGCCGGCTTCGGGCTTCCGTAACGACTGGACGTCGACGACGTCGGACAACATCGTCGACGGCCCGATCAACGCGGGTTACGTATCGGCGAAGTCGATCGGCATCGCGCAAGTCGCAGGCCAGTACGCAATCGGCCCGGTGACGCTCGGCCTCGGCTACAGCAACGCACAGTACAAGCCGGACGCATCGTCGGGCTTCGGTTCGACCGAGAAGTACAACACGGGCCGCGCGTTCGTGACGTACCAGGTCACGCCGCCGGTGCTGCTGGGCCTCGGCTACTCGTACACGAAGGCGAGCGGCAACACGGACGCCAAGTACCATCAGGTTTCGCTGGGCGCGGACTACTCGCTGTCGAAGCGCACGGACATCTACCTGGTCGGCGCTTACCAGCACGCGAGCGGTACGCAACTCAATGCGGACGGCACGACGTCGGCAGCGCAAGCATCGGTCGGCTCGTATGGCATCGCCGGCACGAAGACGCAGGAAATCGTCGCACTCGGCCTGCGCCACAAGTTCTAAAAACGATGTATCCGGCGTGCATGGCGTCTCCGACGCCTTGCCGCCGAACTGGAAAGCCAGCCCCGGTTTCGGCCGCGGCTGGCTTTTTTTCGTCCATCTCCCGCGTGCCTGCGGCGCCAGCACGGGCCGGCGAACGAAGCCGGCGCCGACGCACGCCGGCGGGCCGGCAACGGCACCTGGCGGCTGTAAAGCGCACGCTAACGCCGCTTCCGGATGTCCGGGCAAGTCGCCGTCTTCCCTCCCGGCGACTACCATCCGCACTGTCGGCGCCGCTCGTCCGGCGCGACGGATTCGCCCCCGCGTGTCGAATTCGGCGGCCGTCGTCCGTCGTATCGAAGGCGGCACGCGGTTTGCGGCCGGCCACTACAGACAGGAGATTCGCCATGACGATTCAGAAGATCACGCCTTTTCTCTGGTACTCGACGGAAGCCGAAGAAGCAGCGGCCTTCTATGCAGGCATCTTTCCGGATTCGCGCATCGTGCGCGTCACGTCGGTGTCCGGCACCGACGGTACGCGGATGGTCGAGTTCGAGCTGTTCGGGCAGCCGTTCATCGCGATGAGCCACACGCGCACGGAGACGTTCAATCACGCGATCTCGCTGCTGGTCAACTGCGCCGACCAGGCGGAACTCGACCGCTACTGGAGCGCCCTGCTCGACAACGGCGGCACGGCCGACGGCTGCGGCTGGCTCAGGGACCGCTACGGCGTGTCGTGGCAGATCGTTCCGGAAGCGCTCATCCCGATGATGGCTGATCCCGACGCGGTCAAGGCGGCACGCGTGGCCGCGGCGATGATGCAGATGACCAAGTTCGACGACGCCGCGCTGAAGGCTGCCTATGCGGGCACGGCGGGTTGACGCAGCACGTCGTGCCTTGAATGCGTGACGGCGCGCCGGTCGAGCGGCGTCGCGAATCGCCGGCGAGCGTCCGGATCGGCTGCTTGTGCGTACGGCGGCGGCGAAAGCGCTGATGATCCGTGAGGCGCCGGCCCGCGAGCCGATCGCGCGCACCGCGGCAACCGCCGCTATGCCGACAGCACCGATTCGACGGTCCGCCGCGCGTAGCCGATGAACGCGGCGAACGGTTCACCCGACAGGATCGCAGCACCCGCTTCGCCGCCGAGATAAGCGGCGCGCGCAGCCGCTACAACCGGCCGGCAAGCGTCCGGCAGGCGCTCCAGCACCCATGCCGCCGCGACGTCCTTGGGCGCGATCCTGCCGGTTTCCACGGTGTACCAGATGCGCGCGAGCGCGAGCACCACGTTGCACTCGTCGCCGCGTCAGTCCGGTTCGGTTCGGTTCGGTTCGGCATTCCACTGCGCAACGGTCGCGAGAAGCGCGGCGGCGAAGTCGCGCGCCGGCACCGGCTCGAACAGCGCGGCCGCCGGCGGACCGGCCAGCGCGACACCGTGCTGCCGCGCCTTCGTCAACAGGATCGCCAGATCGTGATCGGCGAGCGCCGGTTCGACGATGCCGGCTTCGAGGTCGCGGCGCAGCCACTCGCCGAACTGCAGTTCGCGTCGCGCCGGATGACGCCACGGCACCACGTCGCCGCGCGCGACGACGGTGACCTCGAGCGCGTGCATGCCGCCTGCGCAACCGGGCGGCGCCGACGCGGCGAGCAGGTCGAACATCAGCGCGCGCCGCGTCGTTTCGTCGGGCCGTGCGGCCACCGTCACCAGCAGGTCGATGTCGCTGCGCGGTTTCAGGCCGCCGTCGAGTGCCGAGCCGAACAGGTGGATCGCATCCAGCGTCGCACCGAGATGCCGCTCGATCGCGGCGCACGCGGCGGCAACCTGCCCGGCGATTTCGGGCGGGACGAATTCAGTCACGATGCGCGGGCCTCACGATGCGCACGCAACTGGCGCAGCGGGAGCGGCGAGGTAACGAGAGCGACGGGCTGAGGCAGTACAACGGCACGTGCGGATGACGATTGCCGTCCGGCATTGCGCAAGCGCGGCACGCGGCACGCGGCACGCGGCACGCATCGAACCGCACATTGCAGCCGTTTCGCGTTTTCGCTGCCGCACGATTTGCGCGGCGCAATAAAAATCCCCGCACGCTTTCGCGTGCGGGGATCTCAGGACATCGCAACGGCTGCCGACATGCATTCGGCGCCGTTGCGCGGCATTACGCCGCCGCGTCCTTCAGCTTCTTCAGCGCACGTGCCTTCACGCGCACGCTGGCCGGCTTCGCCGGGAACCAACGCTCTTCGCCCGTGAACGGATCCTTGCCGAAGCGCTTCTTCTTCGCCGGCACGACTTGTGCCGTGATCTTCAGCAGACCCGGCAGCGTGAACTCGCCTGCGCCCTTCTTGTGGACCGAGCCCAGCACGACGTTCTCGAGTGCGACGAGCACTGCCTTGACCGCCTTCACTTCCACGGCTGCGCGCTCAGCGATGTGCGTTGCGAGCGATGCCTTCGTGAACTTGTCCTTCAGCGGCGTCGGAGCAGCGGGCGCCTTCGCGACGGCGGCCTTCTTGGCCACTACTTTCTTCGCGGGCGCTACTTTCTTAGCAGCCACTTTCTTGGCCGGTGCGGCGGCAGCCTTCTTGGCCACCTTTTTTGCGGAAGTCGCCATGTTTCTCCTACCAGGTGTGGTCGTTCGTTGGATACACGAAGCGTGCAATGCGCGCGCTTCAACGCCGGATTCTACAAGCGCCTTGACGCTTCGTGCAGTACTTTTATGCGTTTTCGCGGGGTTTCCCGCAGGTTTTGTTGCGCGCGACCGACTTCATCGACGCTCGAGCGTCAAAAAACACCTTCACGTATGTGCCCGACCGCGAATTACGTTCGATATTTGCGCACCTATACTGGGCTCGCTCAATGCCCGGATGCCTCCATGCGCGAAGTCAGATACGTCAAAGGACTCGACGGCCTGCGAGCCATCGCCGTCATCCTCGTTTTCCTGTCCCACAAGGGCCACGTCCTTGCCGTCGACGTCGGCAAGCTTGGCGTGTGGACGTTTTTCTTCATCAGCGGATTCCTGATCGTCGGCGAGCTGCATCGCAACCGCCAGGCAGTCGAATGCGGCGCCATGACGCGCCGCCATGCGCTCGCGCTGTTCCTCGCGAAGCGCGCGCTGCGGATCTTCCCCGTGTACTACCTGCTGCTCGCGGCGCTCGCGATCGCGCACGCGCTGTTCTACCAGCGCGGCGTCAACCTCGGGCTCGCGTGGCACGCGGCGTTCCTGTCGAATTACTGGATCGGCGCCGTCAAGGATGGCTGGCCGGGCTCCACGTCGCACTTCTGGAGCCTCGCGGTTGAACAGCAGTTCTATCTGATCGCGCCGCTCGCGCTGCTCGCGGTGCCCGCCGCGCGACACGTCGCGCTCGGCGTCGCGGCCGTCGCGCTGTGCGCGCTCGCGCATCTCGCGCTCTACCTGTCCGACGCGTCGCCGGTGCTGATCTACGCGTTTTCCCCATGGAATTTCGCGCTGATCGCGCTCGGCGGTGTCGGCGCGATCGCACTCGCCGATCACGGCCCGGCCGCCGTGCGCCGCATTCCGCCCGGCTGGCTCGGCGCGGCAGGCGTCGTGTTCTTCCTCGCGCTGCCCGCGTGCACGGCGCTGCCCGACGCGGTCGCGGGGCTCGCGGATCTCGGCCTGTCCGCGTCGCTCGGCGCGCTGATGCTGTGGATCGTCAGCGAACCCGAGCATCCCGTCGTGACGCTGCTCGACTGGGCACCGCTCGTCTATCTCGGCACGATCAGCTATGGCTTCTACCTGTTCCACAACCTGATTCCGACGCGCTTCGGCGCGATGCCCGCGCTCTTCGCGCACGTGCCGATGCCGGAAATCGTCCGCGAAGCGCTGCCCGAGATGCTGCAGTTCGCGCTCGCCGTGCTGCTCGCGCACCTGTCCTGGCGCTATCTCGAAAAAAGGCTGCTCGACTTCAAGAAGCCGATTGCCGCGATGCTGGCCCGGCACTTCGTCGCGCGGCCGGGCACGTCGGCGCGTTGAGCGCCGCGCGGAAGCGGAAAACACCGGACGGGAAAGGCGCGGGAAGACCGCGAGACAAGTAGCGCCGGGAAACTGACACGCAGCGGCGCCGCGTCATGAACCGACATCGACGAAACCGGCGCCGGCGCGAACGTCGACGCGCATCGCGTAACGACAACACCGCCCCGTTCGCCCGGCAAGTGCTTCGGCTCCGGTTTCAAGCATGACGCCAGAGCGCGCCGAAGCGCCTCGCTCCGCACACGCCACGCACTCCCTTCGAACACGACGACACGACAAGCCGGCCGCACGCGCCACGATCGCGCACCGGCAAATGCAAAAAAGCCCCGGCGCCTGAGCGGCCGGGGCCAACGGAACAACCACCACCTGAAACAATGAAGCGCGCGGCTGCTTACGCGACAGCAGCCAGCGCGGGCAAGCAGGTACGCAGGTACGCCTCGAATTCGCGGCTCACTTCCGGATGCTGGAGCGCCAGCTCGACGGTTGCCTTGAGATAGCCGATCTTGCTGCCGCAGTCGAAACGCGTGCCGTAGTAGCGGTACGCGAGCACCTGCTCGTTCGCGAGCAGCGTCTGGACCGCATCGGTCAGTTGCAGTTCGCCGCCTGCACCCGGCTTGAGCTTGCGCAGGTGATCGAAGATCGTCGGCATGAACACGTAACGGCCGACCACGCCGAGGTTCGACGGCGCATCCTCCGGCGCGGGCTTCTCGATGATCCCCGACAGCTTGATGATGTCCTCTTCCCATTCGCGGCCTTCGACGACGCCGTACGAGCGGCTGTCCTCGCGCGGGATCGTCTCGACCCCGATCACCGAGCTGTGATAGTGGTCGAACACGTCGACGAGCTGCTTGAGCACCGGCTGCTCGCCGTGCAGCAGGTCGTCGGCGAGAATCACCGCGAACGGCTCGCCGTGCACGAGCTTTTCCGCGCACAGTACCGCATGGCCGAGGCCGAGTGCTTCCGGCTGGCGCACGTAGAAGCAGTTGACGTGGCTCGGCTTGATGCCGCGCACGAGTTCGAGCAGCTTTTCCTTGCCGCGCGCCTCGAGTTCGGCCTCGATCTCGTACGACTTGTCGAAGTGATCCTCGATCGCGCGCTTGCTGCGCCCGGTGACGAAGATCATCTCGGTGATACCGGCGTTGATCGCTTCCTCGACCGCGTACTGAATCAGCGGCTTGTCGACGACGGGCAACATTTCCTTCGGGCTCGCCTTCGTTGCCGGGAGGAACCGCGTGCCGAGACCGGCAACGGGGAACACGGCCTTGGTGACTTTCAACATGTTCGCATCCTGATTGCGTTGACTGCGCCGCGTCGACCTGCTGCGACCCGGCGCGATTGTGTTCCGAACGGCATATCGAGAATCGACGGCACTGCCAATTCCACTCCGCTCATTTTCGATATGGACTGATTGCCCAATTATTCCGAAAAAAATATAATCTCTTCAATCCGGTCGATATTTCCGGACCGTGTGCCGAAGCAGAAACAAATTACCGATTTTCCAGATACAAATTCTTACGATTCGAATTCCTCGATATAGGGCACGCCGCCCCGTTCGAGGCCCGGGCGAATCGGCTCGTTCTTCAGCGCTTCGCGGTACGCCGACAGCACGGCCATGACCAGCAGTACTGCAGCGCTCGCGATCCAATGCATGTCCATCTTGCCGCTCCTTGCATCAATCAACTGGAGCTTCAAACTATCAGAAAAAAATCGGCAAATAATTGACGCGCCTGCGGAACCGCTTTCAGAACCCGATAAAACCATCATGTGGAATCCCGATATTTCCGGGCGAGATTTTTTTATTCATTGATCGAATTCTTGCGCATTACGATGAGACTTTCCGTTCGTCCGCCTTCCACTCACCCGTCGCAAGGAATCGAATCGCATGCAAGCTTTCAGCGGATCGTCTCTGACCGCGCCGCCCGTCGCCGATCGCAAGGAACACGTAATCGACGCGATGCGCGGCTTCGCGGCGCTGCTCGTCGCCTATTTCCACTGCCGCCAGGTCGTCTGGGTCGGCATGCAGACCTTCCATCACGCTTACGGTCGCGCACTCGACCCGAGCGTGATCGTCGGCTACCTGACCTTCCCGTTCGCGTGGGGCTCCGCCGGCGTGCCGATCTTCTTCGTGATCAGCGGCTACTGCATCCACCGCAACGCGGCGCTCAAGCTCGCGGCCGATCCCGCCTACCGGCTCGACGCGCCCAACTTCTGGGCCCGCCGGTTCGCGCGCATCTACCCGGTGCTGCTCGCCGCGCTGCTGTTCACGCTCGCGCTCGACGCGGTCAGCCTGCAGATCGAGCCCGTCAGCCACAAGATCCGCGACATCGGCCTCACGGCATTCCTCGTGAACCTGTTCTCGCTGCAGGGCGTCGCCGGCTACACGTACGGGTCGAACGGCGCGCTGTGGACGCTGTCGCTCGAAGTGCAGTTCTACGCGATCTATCCGCTGCTGTTCGCGCTGCGCCGGCGCATCGGCATGCCGGCCGTCGTGGCCGCGGTCGCGCTGGTCAACGTCGCGTCGGCGTGGCTGCTCGAACGGCACGACCTGCAGTTCTTCACGTCGTACTGGCTGTCCTGGACGATCGGCGCATGGATCGCCGACGTGCGTGCCCAGCAGGCGCGCGGCCCGGCCACCGTGCCGTCGCGCGCGTGGTACGTCGCGGCCGCCGTGCTGCTGGCCGCCGGCTGCGGCGCATTCCGTTTCGGCCAGTACGGTGCGTTCCAGCTGTGGTCGGCCGGTTTCGCGTGCTTCCTGTATCGCGCGCTCGCGCGCCCGCCGCGCTCGACGCCGCCGCTGCGCGTGCTCGGCTGGTTCGGCGACTTCAGCTATTCGCTGTACTTGATCCACCTGCCGCTGTTCGTCTGCCTCGGCTCCGTGCTGTTCCACTCCGAACTGCAACTGTCGATCTGGCCGTCGATCGCGTTCATGGCCGCTGCGATTCCGGTCGCGTACATCTTCTACCGGCTGTTCGAGCGGCCCGCGATGACGTGGTCGGCCAGCTTCAAGCCGACGCGCCCCGCCCGCGCCGTTGCGCCGGCGCCCGAACGGGCCGCCTGATCCGGCCGGAGCGGTTCCGAAGCCCCCGTGCGGCGTCTCGCTGCGCGGGGGTTTTTTCATGCCGAAGCGCGTTTGCATGGCGGGTCGGGTGGGTATGCAACCAACCCTGCATGCCGGCGCCTGACGGCTGCCTGTCCGGCTGCGATGCCACTGCCCTGAGCGCCCTATCGGATTCGTTCCGGCGCCCCCCTGGCCGCCTTGCAGCGCCGTCAGCAGCACGATCCAGATCGAACCGGCAACCGGGCGAGCCCGCGCCCGACATGGCACGCAACAACCGATCCGCCGCTCGCCCGACCCAACACGCCCGCTGAAAAACGAAGCCCCCACGCAGCGAACGCCGCATGAGGGCTCGTTTCCCGCCGGCCGGCGCCGTCGGCTACGCCTGCTTCCTCGCCTTCGCGGCCTTCGCCGTATCCGCGAGGATCTTCTCGACCCGCTCCACGTAGGTCTCGGTGCCGAACCGGCGCACCGCCGTCGCGCGCCCGCTCGCGACGAGCCGCTCGCGCAGCGCGCCGTCGCGCTTCAGCGTGTCCAGCGCGTTGGCCAGTGCGGTCGCATCGCCCGGCTCGCAGAGCAGCCCGTTGTCGCCGTCCTCGATGATCTCGACGACGCCGCCCGCGCGGGCCGCGACGACCGGCCGGCGCGCGAGCATCCCTTCGACGATCACGCGCCCGAACGGCTCGGGCGTGATCGACGTGTGCGCGACGACGTCGACCGCCGTCATGCACGCGGCCACGTCGCGCTGGAACCCGAGGAAATGCACGCGCGCGTCCATCCCGTGCCGCGCGACGTATTCGTGCAGTTGCGCCGCGTATTCGTCCTCGCCGAACAGCGGTGCGCCGACCAGCACCACGTGCATGTCGGGATGCTGCGCGGCGGCCTCCAGCAGCAGGTGCTGCCCCTTCCAGCGCGCGAGGCGGCTGAACGAGCCGACGAGCCACGCATCCTGCGGCAACCCGAGGCGCGCGCGCAGCGCGGCCTGGCTGACGCCTTCCAGCGCATCGAACGGCTCGGCCGAAATGCCGTTGAACACGACGTCGACGTGCTGCGGCGTGAAACCCGTCAGCGTGCGAAACGCCTGCGCGGATGCGTCGGAGTTCGCGATCACGCGCGTGACGCCGAGCCGCGCGCAGTACTTGATCGCCAGCAACTGCTTGCTGCCGAAATGGTCGGTGCTGACGATGTCGCGCAGATGCCAGACCACCGGCTTGCGCGCGAGCCGCCCGGCGAGCGCGGCGACCACCATCGCGCGCTGCGTGTTCGCGTAGATCACCTCGGCGCGGCGCGCGCGCCGCGCGACGTCGCGCACGAGCCGCACGAGCTGCTTCAATGCGCCGACCGACACGCCGCCCTGCTTGCGCACGCCCGCGAGCGCGCCCTGGTCGACCACGTCGACGCGTGCGCCGATCTCGTCGAGCGCCGCGCGGAACGGGCCATCGTCGAACAGCAGCACGTCGGCGTTCGCGCGCATGTGCTTCATGATCTCGAGCAGCGACAGCTCGGCGCCGCCGAGCACACCGCTCTGGTCGAGCACGAGCGTCGCCGGGCCGCGCGCGGCCGGCATCGGCGCGACGGCCGTGCCGCGTTGCGCGGTCGAGCCGGGCAGCGCGGTTTCCACATAGTCGAGAAAGCGCCGCCGGAACGTATCGGCGGAAAACCGCTCCGCGTTCGCGCGGCATGCGTTCGGTGTGAAGCGCTGCGGCGCGCGCTCGAAATCGTCGACGGCCGCGACGATCGCGTGCGGCGTCTGCTCGTCGAAGAACAGCCCGGTCGGGTTCGCGCCCGATTGCGGGTCGAGCACGGTTTCGAGCGCACCGCCCTTGCCGTATGCGATCACCGGCGTGCCGCAGGCCTGCGCCTCGACGACCGAGATCCCGAAATCCTCCTCGGCCGCGAACACGAACGCCTTCGCGCGCCGCATCCGGTCGTGCAGCACCGCGAACGGCTGGTAGCCCATGATCTCGACGTTCGGGCCGGCCTTCGCGCGGATCTTCTGCATCTCGGGGCCGTCGCCGATCACGACCAGCTTGCGCTCCGGCGTCTTCGAGAACGCCTCGACGATCAGGTCGATCTTCTTGTACGGCACCATCCGCGACGCGGTCAGGTAGAAATCGTCCTTGACCGCATTCAGCGAGAAACCGTCGACGTCGACCGGCGGGAAGATCACCGCCGCGTCGCGGTGGTAGACCTTCTTGATGCGCCGCGCGATGAACGCGGAGTTCGCGACGAAGCCGTCCACCGCGTTCGCGGTGCGCGTGTCCCAGTTTCGGATGTAGTGAAGAATCATCCGCGCGAGCAGCGATTTCGGCCCGTGCGTGAGGTTCGACTGCTCCAGGTACTGGTGCTGCAGGTCCCACGCATAGCGGATCGGCGAATGCACGTAGCTGATGTGCACCTGGTCCGGTCCCGTCAGCACGCCCTTCGCGACCGCGTGGCTGCTCGAGATCACGAGGTCGTACTCGGACACGTCGAGCTGCTCGATCGCGAGCGGCATCAGCGGCAGGTAGCTGCGGTACTTGGTGCGCGCGAACGGCAGTTTCTGGATGAACGACGTCGTCACCCGCTTGCCGCGCACGAACGCGCGGTCGTCGAGAAAATCGACGAGGCTGAACAGGTCCGCGTCGGGAAAGCACGCGACGATCTGTTCGAGCACGCGCTCGGCGCCCGCATAGGTGACGAGCCAGTCGTGGACGATCGCCACGCGCAGCGCGCGCGCCGGCTGCCGCGCGCTGGCCCGCTCGGTCGGCATGGTCCGGCGCAGCGCGGCGGCGTCGCCCGCTTCGGCCACGGCCGCATCGGCGGTGGCGAGATTCAAAACGGCGTGTTCCGCCAGATCGCGATTCATACGGTTTTCCTCGCATTGAGACGGACAAACAGGTCACGCACGAGCGCGCGCAGCCCCGGCGTCATCGTGAGCGACCACGCGACGTTCAGCACCAGCACGATCGCGCACATGCCGATCGACTCGCCGAGCCCCGGCCACGCCTGCGCGAGAAACAGGCTCGCGAGCAGGAAGGCCAGGTGCGCCAGCATGTCGAGCACGATCGCGCGCATCCGGATCGCCGACAGGTACAGCAGCACGCCGTAGTCGACGAACGCGCGCGCCGCGACGACCACCGCCGCGCCGATCAGCCCGAAGTGATGAATGCCGAACCACAGGCCGCCGACGAAGAACGGCATCTCGACGAGCCCGGCGAACGCCGCGCGGGCCGGGTTGACCTGCGACTGGATCAGGATGCGCGTCACGCTCGCCTGGCCGACGAGCCACACGCTGATCACCAGCACGCGGCCGACCGGTGCCGAATGCGCGGCGAGATCGGCGCCGACCCACAGCGTGAGGAACGGCGCGAGCGCGAAGATCGCGACGATGCCGACCGGCGTGAACACGCCGTTCAGGAATTCGAGCGACTGGCGTGCGAGCGTGTCCGCGTGATCGCGGCCGACCGCCGACAGGCGCGGGAACAGCGTGCGCACGAGCGCGTTCGGCAGCATGTTCAGGCGCGTGACGAGGTTCTGCGGCACCGTGTAGTAGGTGACGAACTTCGCGCCCATGCCGGCGCCGAGCATCACGCGGTCGAGCGTGTCCGCGATCATGCTCGTCGTGCTCGCGATCAGCATCCAGCCGCCGAAGTTGAACAGCCCCTTCGCGGTGCCCCACTGCGGCGGATCGATGCGCCGGATGCCGAGCACCTTGATGCTGGCGTGGCCGAGCATCACCGCCGCGATCAGGCGCGCGACGACTGCCGCGGCGAGCACCGTCTGCAGGTTCGGCGCGATCCACCATGCGGCGCCGAGCGGCAGCAACTGGAACAGGAACGTGCCGATCGTCTGATTCGTGTTGAACACGCCGAAGCGTTCGGCGCCGTTGATCGCGCCGGCGAACACCCACGACACGTTCGCCAGCGGAATCGCGAGCGCGAGCCACGGCAGCGCGAGATACACCTCGTGCTGCATCGCGGCCGACACCTTCGTGAAATACGCGGTGTAGACGAACGCGCCGAAATAGATCAGCAGCCCGCCCACGACGCCGGTGCCGAGATTCAGCCAGAACGCGCTCCAGAACACGCGCGCGCTTTCGTCGTCGTTGCCGCTCGCGAGCGCCTTCGAGATGTGGTTCTGCGCGGCCATGCTCATCCCGAGATCGAGGATCCCGAAATAGCCGATCAGCGTCCACACGAGGCTGACGACGCCATAGCGTTCGACGCCGAGCGCGTGGATATACGCGGGCACCGTCACCAGCGACACGAAGGTCGGCAGGATCAGCCCGATGAAATTGATCGAAACGTTCTTGAGTATGCCTTTGTCCATGCTTCTGCCTTGTGTGACGTCGACGACGGCGCGCCGCCCGTCACGGTTTCCAGCGATACATCAGCACCTTGCCGCGCGCGTCTTCCTCGACGAACACGAGGTATTCGCCGTTCTCGCGCCGGAACGCACTGATGCCGAACGGCACGTCGACCCAGCCGGATGCCTTGCCGACCTCGGTGCCCGGGTTCATCACGCCCACTTCCTTGCCGGTGTCCTTGTCGTACACGTGGATCTTGCCGACCGGCTCCACGGTGAAGATGTAGCGGCCCTCGACCGTGATCCCGATCAGGTCCAGGATCGGCTTCGCGTCGAGCTGCCACGGCAGCGCGACCGTGTAGCGCACGACAGGCGAGCCGGTCGACCACTTGTCGAAGCGCACCAGCACGCGGCCGACTTCCTTGTTGATGCCCGGCTGCGGCGGCGCGTCGGCCGTGTAGCCGGTCACGTACAGCGTGTCGGCTTGCGCGTCGTAGATCGAGCGGCGCAGCTGCGTGAACGGCTGCGGCATCGGGTAGGTCGTGACCTTGTCGTACGAGTAGACCGGGTTGCCGGCCTTGTCGACGCCGCCATAACTGAACCGGTGGATGCCGCGCACGTCGCTCGTGCGCCAGATGTCGCCCTTCGTGTCGACCCACCAGCCCCAGCCGCCCGCCTTCGCCTTGCCGGTCGTGTTGATCTCGAACTCGTCGGCGTCGAGCCGGCCGTTGCCGTTCGCATCGCGCCACAGCCAGTCGCCGCCGGGCGGCTTGTTCGGCACCTTGTCGACCGGCCGCGCGCGGCCCGCGATCAGGCCCGACGGAATCGCGACCTCGCCGTCGCGCTTCGCGTCGAAGCGGTAGATCTTCAGGTGATCGGCGTACATGTCGGTCAGGTACAGGAACGTGCGGCCGTCGACGCGGCGCGCGATCGGCATGCCCGGCCACTGGTCCGTATGGAACACGGGGTCGTCCGGATACTTGAAGCGGTTCGACAGGAAGCCGACGTATTTCCAGTCCTGGCCCGGCGGCTTCGACAGGTCGAGCTCGAAGCGCTTGTTGCCCGTGTACACGCTGTTCGGCCGCGCGGGGTCGAGCCACGCGCCGTCGACGAACAGCAGCCCCTGCACCTGCCAGCGCGGCTTGCCGTCCGGCGTGTAGCTTTCGAGCACCGCGCCGAGCCCCGCGCCGATCGTGTCGTGGCGCGGCCCGATGCCGTTCATCGCGACATACACGTTGCCCGCGCGATCGACGCCGACGCCCGTCAGCCCGTTGAAGCGCTGCGGCCCCGGCCGCCCCGGCACCGGGCCGGCGAAGATGCCGCCGCGCTCGCCGAGCGAGCCGGATTGCGCATAACCCTTGCCGCCTTTGGAGAAGATCAGGATCTGCTGGCGCGGCCCGTTGTCCGCGACGAGCACGCGCCCTTTCGCGTCGACCGCGACATCCACCGCGTCGGTGCCTTCGGGCAGCGCGGGCGCGTCGTCGAGCTTGCGGCCGTCCGCGCGCACGTGCACGAGGTGCGCGGGGCCGTTGAGCGTGTCCGTGAGCAGCCACAGCGTGCCGTCGCCCGCGAGCGCGATGCGGCCCGGCTCGTGCGCGCTCCACGTGCCCTTCTGCTGCATCGTCTCCGCGTCGTACACGTCCACTACGTCGTGTGACGGATTGGTCGCGAACAGCGTCTTGTCGTCGGCCGCGAGGCCGCCCACTTCCGCCTTCACCTCGCCTACTTCCGAGCGCGCGGGGGCCGGCACCTCGTTCATCATCATGAAGCTCGCGGCCATGCGCGCGCGGCCGGCGTCGGCGCGTCCGCCCGGCGCGACCTGCGGCGCCGCGCGAAACGGCGCGGGCTGCTTCATGTCGCCGATCGTGCGCCGCGAGATGCCGAACCACTGCTTGCCCTTGTCCGGCCAGATGCCGGGCGACTGCAGGTGGCCGCGCTCGTTGCCGACGCCGATCGCGACATACGCGTACTTGCTGTTCACGGCGATCGCGTTGCCGCCGAGATTGCCCCAGCCATGCGTGCCGCCGGCGAAGCCGAGCATCTTCCCGTCCTGGTAGACGCTCGCCTCGGCCCCGCTTTCATCCCACGGCGCATTCGTATACACCTTGCCTTCGGGCGTCACCGCGATCGCGCGGATGTCGATCTGCGTCCAGCTGCCGTCGCCATAGCCGAACGTGTTGCCGATCCACGACGTCGTCGCGGGCAACACCGTTTCGGCCGGCGCGACGCTCGTCAGCAGCGTCGCGCATACCGTCATGCCTACCAGAATCAGACGTCGCAATGCGCTTCTCCAGACTCGATGCAACAGCGACCGGCACCGCCGCGGACTACCGCCGGTGCACCCTGTCGCTAAATAGGTTTCAAACGTCGCGATGCAGGTTACAAGCAAAAATAATCACAAGAAATTTGGAAATATTTGGGGATGTTTCCGCCTGAAATATCGAACCGGAACAAGCGCGAAATGGCACCTGAAAACGGCAATAACGACCGCCCCTCGCGCGTCGCCACGTAGAAAATGCCGCTCCGCGCCGCCTGTCGCGGCTGCCCGGGCGTCAACCTTTCATCTCGCGAACGGAATAATCGGCATTTGAATGTTTGTCGTCAGATAAATGGCGTGCGTTTTTTTGCCGATTTCTTTTCCCTAGAATCGTTTTCGATTCGATATTTCATTTAAAGGCATGCATTACGTTCACGCATCGGATGTGCGACACGCCGCGGCCCCCGCCGCGCGTCGCGAAGGAGCGGCGCGATGACAGGCATTTCGCGACCCGCCGACCTGGCCCCGCCGCAACACGGCCGCATCGTGCAGCTCGACGGACTGCGCGCGATCGCGGTCGGCGCCGTGTTCCTGCAGCACGCGCTGAAGGCGCCGCTGTGGATGGGTGTCGACCTGTTCTTCGTGCTGAGCGGCCTGCTGATCACCGGCATCCTGCTCGAGCGCAAGGCGCGCGGGCAGTCGTACTTCAGCCACTTCTACGCGCGCCGAGTGCGCCGCATCCTGCCGCCGTACGTGCTGCTGCTGGTGGTGTCGACGATCCTGTTCGGCGCGAGCTGGCTGCCGCACTGGCCGTGGTTCGCGTTCTTCTCGACCAATATCGGGCTGTCGCTCGGCAGCATCGGCCACGACAGCCTGAACGTGCTGTGGTCGCTCGCGGTCGAGGAGCAGTTCTATATCTTCTGGCCGTTCGTCGTGCTGTGGTGCTCGGAGCGCGCGCTGCTGTGGGTCGCCGCCGCGCTGATCGTCGCGGCGCCGGTGCTGCGCGCGATCGCGACGCCGTGGTTCGACTCGTTCTGGCCGATCTACTACCTGACGCCGTTCCGGATGGACCTGCTCGCCGCGGGCGCGCTGCTCGCGATCGTGCTGCGCCGCGACCGGCGCGCGCTGGAGCCGTTCTACCCGCTCGCGATCGTCGGCGCGCTCGTGTCGCTCGCGATCCTCGGCTGGCTGCACCTGTCGTTCCCGCGCTTTCGCGCCGCGAACACGCCGCTGTCGAATGCGGCGCTCTACAGCATCTCGCTGCTGCTTTGCACGTCGATCGTCGTGATCGCGCTGCGCGGCCGCGGCATCGTGCAGCGCGTGCTGACGAACCCGATGCTCGTCTACGTGGGCACCGTCAGCTACACCGTGTACCTGATCCACCTGAGCGTGCTGTACGCGCTGTGGCCGCTGCACCTGAACCGCTTCGTCACGGCCGCGCTCGCGCTCGCGATCACGCTCGCCTACGCGACCCTGAGCTGGTACGGCTTCGAACGGCGCCTGACGCGCGGCCCCGCACGCCGCACGCTGCCGGCTGCCGCCACCAGCACGACCGCCTGATTTTCCCTTTCGCTTCTACCAGGACAACGCCATGAGCCAAACTCGCAAAAAGGCCATCATTACCGGGATCTCGGGGCAAGACGGCGCCTACCTGACCAAACTGCTGCTCGACAAGGGCTACGAGGTCACGGGCACCTATCGCCGCACCAGTTCGGTGAATTTCTGGCGCATCGCCGAGCTCGGCGTCGACACGCACCCGAACCTCACGCTCGTCGAACACGATCTGACCGATGCCGGCTCGAGCCTGCGCCTGCTCGAACGCACGCAGCCCGACGAGCTGTACAACCTGGCCGCGCAGAGCTTCGTCGGTGTGTCGTTCGACCAGCCGACGACGACTGCCGAAGTGACTGGCCTCGGCCCGTTGAACCTGCTCGAGGCGATCCGCGTCGTGAGTCCGAAGACGCGCTTCTACCAGGCGTCGACGTCCGAGATGTTCGGCAAGGTGCAGGCGATTCCGCAGACCGAAACGACCGCGTTCTATCCGCGCAGCCCCTACGGCGTCGCGAAGCTGTACGCGCACTGGATGACCGTGAACTACCGCGAGTCGTACGGCCTGTTCGGCAGCAGCGGCATCCTGTTCAATCACGAATCGCCGCTGCGCGGCCGCGAGTTCGTCACGCGCAAGATCACCGACACCATTGCGAAGATCAAGCTCGGCAAGGCGACCCGCCTCGAGCTCGGCAACCTCGACGCGAAGCGCGACTGGGGCTTCGCGCTCGAATACGTCGAGGGAATGTGGCGCATGCTGCAGGCCGACGAGCCCGACACCTACGTGCTCGCGACCAATCGCACCGAGACCGTGCGCGACTTCGTGCAGATGGCATTCGCGGCTGCCGGCTACCAGATCGAATGGACCGGCAAGGGCGAGCAGGAACGCGGCCTCGACGCGTCGAACGGCAACGTGCTGGTCGAAGTGAACCCGAAGTTCTACCGCCCCGCCGAGGTCGACCTGCTGATCGGCTGCGCGGACAAGGCTAAATCCAAGCTCGGCTGGGTGCCGAAGACGACGCTCGAACAACTTTGCCAGATGATGGTCGAAGCGGATTTGACGCGGAACCAGCACCATGACACGTTCTGAAGCCGGACGCCCGTCGCGCCGTGCGTTCGTCACGGGCCTGACGGGCTTCACGGGCCGCTACATGCTCGAACGCCTGCAGGCGGCCGGCTATGACGTCTGGGGCACCATCGCGCCCGGCGCGCCGCGCCCCGACGATCCAGCCTTCGCGCACTGCACGCTGCTGCCCGTCGACCTGCTCGACGCGGACGCGGTGCGTGCGGCGGCCGCCGATGCGCGGCCCGATGCGGTCGTGCATCTCGCCGCGCGCGCGCATGTCGCGCAGGACGAGCCGTCGCAGACCTACGCGGTCAATATCGTCGGCACACGCAACCTGCTGGCCGCGCTCGCGGGCCTCGATCGCCGCCCGTCGGCCGTGCTGCTCGCGAGCAGTGCGAACATCTACGGCAATTCGACGGCCGGCGTGCTCGACGAGACCGTCGCGCCCGCCCCCGCCAACGACTACGCGGTCAGCAAGCTCGCGATGGAATACGCGGCGAAGTTGTGGGCCGACCGGCTGCCGATCGTGATCGCGCGGCCGTTCAACTACACGGGCGTCGGTCAGGGCGAAGCGTATCTGCTGCCGAAGCTTGCCGCGCACTACGCGCGCAACGAACCGCGCATCTCGCTCGGCAATCTCGACGTGAGCCGCGACTTCTCCGACGTACGCGACGTGACGGCCGCCTATCTGAAGCTGATCGAAGCGGCGCCGGCCGGCGAGACGTTCAACGTCTGCTCGGAGCGCGCGTATTCGCTGAAGGAAGTGCTGGTGATGCTGTCGCGCATCGCCGGTTACGTGATCGACGTGACGGTCGATCCGCGTTTCGTGCGGCACAACGAGGTGAAAAGCCTGAGCGGGTCGCGCGACAAGCTGCGGCGCGCGGTGGGCGAGCTGCCCGTCACACCGCTCGACGAAACGCTGCGGTGGATGGTGGATGCGATGCGAGCCGCGCCGCAAGGGCACGCAGGCTGAATCACGCGGCGCATGCGGGAACGCGGTGCGCCGGACGGAATGGCTTGACGCGAAAAACAACGGGCCGCCTGTTTTGCAGGCGGCCCGTTGTCGTTGATGCGTCGACGCGGCGAAAGCACCGCGTCGCTCAGCCCTCCAGGCCGCGCGCGAGATCGTTGCGCAGGTCGCCCACGTGCTCGAGGCCGACCGACAAGCGGATCAAACCTTCGGTAATCCCCGCCGCCGCGCGCGCTTCCGGCGTGATACGGCCGTGCGTCGTGGTCGCCGGATGCGTGATCGTCGTGCGCGTATCGCCGAGGTTGCCGGTGATCGAGATCAGCTTCGTGTTGTCGATCACGCGCCATGCGTTCGCGCGCTGCTGCTCGGGCGTGTCGCCCTTCAGCTCGAACGACAGGATCGCGCCGCCCGCCTTCTGCTGACGCTTCGCGAGTTCGTACTGCGGGTGCGACTCGAGGCCCGGATGAAACACGCGTGCCACCGCCGGATGCGAATCGAGCCAGCGCGCGATTTCCAGCGCATTCGCCGATTGCTTCTCGACGCGCAGCGACAGCGTCTCCATCCCCTTCAGCAGCACCCACGCGTTGAAGGCCGACAGCGTCGGGCCCGCGCTGCGCACGAACGGAAACACCTTGCCCATGATGAATTCCTTCGAGCCGACCAGCGCGCCACCAAGCACGCGGCCCTGCCCGTCGAGGAATTTCGTTGCCGAATGCATCACGACGTCCGCGCCGAGCTTCAGCGGCTGCTGCAGCACCGGGCTGCAGAAACAGTTGTCGACGACGAACAGCGCGTTCGCGGCCTTCGCGATCTTGCCGATCGCCTCGATGTCGGCGAGTTCGGTCAGCGGGTTCGACGGCGTCTCGAGGAAGAACATCTTCGTTTCGGGCCGCACGGCTTCCTGCCACGCGTTCAGGTCGGTCGGGTCGACGAAGGTCGTCGTGATCCCGAACTTGCTGAAGATCTGCGAGAACATCCCGAGCGTCGAGCCGAACAGGCTGCGTGAGCTGACGAGGTGGTCGCCCGCCTGCAGCGCGGACATCACGACCGACATGATCGCGGCCATCCCGGAGGCAGTGGCGATGCACGCCTCGCCGCCCTCGAGCGCCGCGAGACGCTCCTGGAACATGGTGACGGTCGGGTTCGTGAAGCGCGAATAGGTGAAGTAGTCTTCCGAATTCGCGAAGCGCTCGGCCGCGTCGGCCGCGCTCTGGAAGCAAAAGCTCGACGTGAGGAACAGCGCTTCCGAGTGCTCGTTGAAGTCGCTGCGCAGCGTGCCCGCGCGCACGGCAAGCGTGTCGAAGTTGAGGGAGTCGTCCATGTTCCGTTTTCCGTATTCGATGGCCGCGCGTGTCGCGCAAGCCAAGTCAAAACCAGGCCAAAACAAAAAGCCCGCTATGCGTCGGCATCAGCGGGCTTCGGTGCGGTACGACAGCGATCGACTCGGGCCGACTGCCGCCGGCCTTCGCTTTAGCTGTTTTGGGAAGTTGCCCCGCGTCCGCAAGCTGAATCAAATCGACGCAAGGCCACATCCTATCACGCTTCGGCAAAAGCGTGCGCCGGTGTCACTCGACCGACAGCTGCAGGTTCATCTGCGAGCGTTGGGTGTCGCCGGCCGTATCGCGATCGGCCTGCGATGCCGGCGTGAGGCGCGCGCGCTCGATCGTATCGAGATACTCGGGCGTCACGTCGCCGGTGATGTAGTTGCCGTCGAAGCACGACGCCTCGAAGCCCTCGAGCTTCGGATTGATGTCGCGCACCGCGCGGCGCAGGTCGTCGACGTCCTGGTAGATCAGGTGGTCGGCGCCGATGATCTTCGCGACTTCGTCGTCGGTGCGGCCGTGCGCGACGAGCTCGCCGCGCGTCGGCATGTCGATGCCGTACACGTTCGGGAACTTCACCGGCGGCGCCGCCGATGCGAAGATCACCGACTTCGCGCCCGCATCGCGCGCCATCTGCACGATTTCATGCGAAGTCGTGCCACGCACGATCGAATCGTCGACGATCAGCACGTTCTTGTCCTTGAACTCGATGCTCATCGCGTTGAGCTTCTGGCGCACCGACTTCTTGCGCACGGCCTGCCCCGGCATGATGAACGTACGGCCGACGTAGCGGTTCTTGAAGAAGCCTTCGCGATACTCGACGCCGAGCTTCGCGGCGACCTGCATCGCGGCCGGGCGCGACGAGTCGGGAATCGGCATCACGACGTCGATCGGCACGTTCGGCAGCTCGCGCTTGATCTTCTCGGCGAGATAGTCGCCCATGCGCAGGCGCACGTTGTAGACGGGCACACCGTCGAGGCACGAGTCCGGACGCGCGAGGTACACGTATTCGAACATGCACGGATTCAGCGTCGGCTGTTCCGCGCATTGCTGGCTGTGGAAGTTGCCGGCCGGGTCGATGAAGATCGCCTCACCCGGCTGCACGTCGCGCACGAATTCGAAGCCGATGCCTTCGACCGCGACCGACTCCGACGCGACCATCCACTCGGTGCCGTGCTCGGTTTCGAGCTTGCCGATGCAGAGCGGGCGGATGCCGAACGGATCGCGGAACGCGAGCAGGCCGTAGCCGGCGATCAGCGACACGATCGCATACGAGCCCTGCAGGCGGCGATGGACACCCGAGACCGCCTTGAACACCGAGGCCGGATCGAGCTCGAGGCCCGTGGTCGACAGTTGCAGCTCGTGTGCGAACACGTTGAGCAGCACTTCGCTGTCGGAATTGGTGTTGATGTGCCGGCGGTCGATCCGGAACATCTCGTCCTTCAGTTGCTGCCAGTTCGTCAGGTTGCCGTTGTGCGCGAGGATGATCCCGAACGGCGCGTTCACGTAGAACGGCTGCGCCTCGGCCTCGCTCGACGCCGAACCGGCCGTCGGGTAGCGCACCTGGCCGATGCCGTAGGTACCGGGCAGGCTGCGCATGTTGCGCGTGCGGAACACGTCGCGCACCATGCCGTTCGCCTTGTACATGTGGAAATTGCTGCCGTCCGCCGTCGCGATGCCCGCTGCGTCCTGACCGCGATGCTGCAGCAGCAGCAGGCTGTCATAGATCAGCTGGTTGACCGGAGATTGGGAGATAACGCCTACGATGCCGCACATGGCATGTCCTTCAGAATGACAAAATCGGTTACGTCCTGCCCGGCCGCGTCGTCACACGCGTACGTACTGGGCCATGCCGTCGGGCAGGAGCTGCTTCAGCTCGTGCACGCCCTGTTCGGCAAAAGGACGCAATAGCGCATTGCGCCAGAATTCCTGTTTGGGCAGTTCGGTCAGCCCGGCCGCCGCGACCAGCAGCACCACCAGCACGCAGCCGCGGACGAGCCCGAACATCATGCCCAGCGAGCGGTCGACGCCGCCCAGGCCGCTCGCCTGCGCGATCCGCGACAGCAGCGCGTTCGCCACGCCGGCGACCAGTACCACACCGATCACGAGCAACGCGAAGGCGATCACCCACTGCGTCAGCGCGCCACCCGGCCAGTTCACCGGAATGTACGGCACGACCAGCCCGACATAGCGACCGGCGATCACGATCGCCGCGATCCAGCCGATCAGCCCGAAAATCTCCGACACGAAGCCGCGCCACGCACCGCGCAGCGCCGACAACACGATCACCGCCAATACAGCGTAGTCGAAAGCCGTCAGCATCGTGCGTTATTGCGTCAGACCGGCTTCGCGCACCTTCGCGATCGCGGCGGTAGCCGCCGCGCGATCCGCGAACGGGCCCGCACGCAGCAGTGTAGCCGTGCTGCCGTCTGCCTGCTTGCGATGCTCGACATATGCGGGCACACCCGCAGATTTCAACTTGGTGGCCCACGAACGGGCCGTCGCGTCATCCTTGAACGAACCGAGCTGCACCGCGAAGCGCGCACCGGCCGGCGACGCCGGCGACGATGCGTCGCCGCTGTCCGGGCTCGCGGCGTCGGCATTCGCAACGGTCGCCGGAGCCGGCTTCGGCGCGGCCGGTTTCGCCGCGGGGGCGGCCGGCTTCGGCGCCGGCTTCGGCGGCGTCACGCTCGCCGTGGTGGTCGTATCGGGTTTCGCGGCCGGCTTGGCGGCATCCTTCGGCGCAGGCGCCGGAACCGCCGCGACGGCGGTGTCCGATGCCGGCGGCTCGTCGTGCGCGACGCCTGCCTGCACGTCGGGCGCGTCGTCGTCACGCGGCGCGACCGCCTGGTGCGCGGGCCGGTTCGGGATGTCGATCGCGATGTCGTCCGTCACCGGCTTCGGGTGCGAATCGAGCACCATCGGCAGCACGATCACGGCGGCCACGACGAGCGCGATCGCACCGACGAGGCGACGGCGCGCGCGTTGCTTTTCTGGAAGGGTCGGATCGAGGAGCAGTGCGTCCGATTCCGGACGCTCGGTGCGGCGCGGGCGCCGCTCGACGCGTTCAGTGCGCTCCGTGCGCACGTTCCGGGAGGTCCCGGTGCGACCGCCGCGCCGCGTGGGCGCGTCGTCGTCTTTTTTGCCGAACGAGAAAATTCCCATGAATGGCTGAGTCCGAAACTGCCCGTCAGTCAGTGTTGCTGCGATTTACGGTAGGCCAGCACGCCGGCAACCGTATGGAAACTGCCGAAAACCACGATTCTATCATTCTCGGATGCTCTTTTTAGTGCATCGCGAAACGCTTCGGCCGGCGACGCGTATCGCGTGACGCTCGAATCGGGCCCCTCCTCCACGCCAGCCTTGCGCAGCGCGCCTTCGAGCTGCTCCGCGGAGGCCGCGCGCGGCAGCGGCAGGTCGGTCACGCACCAGTGGTCGATCTCGCCTTTCAGATGCCGCAGCACGCCGTCGATGTCCTTGTCGCGCATCGCGCCGAACACTGCGTACGTGTACGGGAAGAAGCCCATGTTGCCGAGATTCTGCTCGAGCACGGCCGCCGCATGCGGGTTGTGCGCGACGTCGAGCACGATCGCCGGCTTGCCGGGCAGCACCTGGAAGCGCCCCGGCAGCTCGACGTTCGCGAGCCCGAGCCGGATGTCCTGCGCGGATACCGGCAGCACCGGGCGCAGCGCCTCGAGCGCGGCAAGCGCGGCCGATGCATTGATCAGCTGATTCGCGCCGCGCAGCGCCGGATACGCGAGCGCCGGATAACGCTTCTCGCGGCCGAGGTAGCTCCACTGCTGGCGCTCCGCGCCCGCCTGCGCCTCGTAGCGGAAATCGCGGCCGACCAGCCACAGGTCGGCGCCGATCGCTTCGGCATGGTCGGCGAGCGTCTGCGGCGCGGCCGGATCGCCGCAGATCGCCGGCTTGCCCGCGCGGAAGATCCCGGCCTTCTCGAACGCGATCTTCTCGCGCGTGTCGCCGAGGTATTCGGTGTGGTCGATGTCGATGCTCGTGACGATCGCGCAATCGGCATCGACGATGTTGACCGCATCGAGCCGGCCGCCAAGGCCGACTTCGAGGATCACCGCGTCGAGCCCGCGCGACGCGAACAGATGCAGGATCGCGAGTGTCGTGAATTCGAAGTACGTGAGCGACACGGGCTCGGCCAGCGACGTCCGTGCGGCTTCGACGGCCTCGAAGTGCGGCAGCAGTTCGTCATCGGTGACGTTCTGCCCGTTCACGCGCGCGCGCTCGTTGAATTCGAGCAGGTGCGGCGACGTGTGGCAGCCGACCTTGTAGCCCGCGCGCACGAGGATCGTCTCGAGGAACGCGCAGGTCGAGCCCTTGCCGTTCGTGCCGCCGACGGTGATGACGGGGCATGCGAATTCGAGTTGCAGCGCCGCCTTGACCTGCCCGATACGGGTCAGGCCCATGTCGATGCCGACCGGGTGCGCGCGTTCGAGATGCGAAAGCCACGCGTCGAGAGTGGGAAAAGTGCTCATCGGATCAAATCTGGATCGGTACCGCCACTACGCCAAAAAACGAAGCGCGCCGCCTGACGCTGAAGCCAGGCGACGCGCAGAGTTCACGACCTCGCGCCGATCAGGCCAGCGCGTCGGCCGGCTGTCGCTGCAGCAGCGCGAGCAGCTGCGCGATCTCGTCGCGCATCTTGCGGCGATCGACGATCATGTCGATCGCGCCCGTCGTCAGCAGGAATTCGGCGCGCTGGAAGCCCTCCGGCAGCTTCTCGCGGACCGTCTGCTCGATCACGCGCGGGCCGGCGAAGCCGATCAGCGCCTTCGGCTCGGCGATCACGACGTCGCCGAGGAACGCGAAGCTCGCCGACACGCCGCCCATCGTCGGGTCGGTCAGCACCGAGATGAACGGCAGCTTCGCTTCGGCCAGCTTGGTCAGCATCGCGGTGGTTTTCGCCATCTGCATCAGCGACAGCAGGCTTTCCTGCATCCGTGCACCACCCGACGCCGTGAAGCAGATGAACGGCACGTGCTGTTCCAGCGCGTTCTGCGCGCCGCGCGCGAAGCGCTCGCCGACGACCGAGCCCATCGAGCCGCCCATGAACGAGAACTCGAAGCAGGCCGCGACGACGGGCAGCGTGTGGATCGCACCGCCCATCACGACCATCGCGTCGGTCTCGCCCGTCTCGTCCATTGCTTCCTTCAGACGATCGGGGTACTTGCGGCTGTCCTTGAACTTCAGCGAGTCGACCGGCACGATTTCCTGGCCGATTTCATAACGACCTTCCGGATCGAGCAGCCCGTCGAGGCGCTCGCGTGCACCGATGCGCATGTGGTGATCGCACTTCGGGCACACGTGCAGGTTCGCGTCCACGTCGTTGCGGTACAGCACGGCCTCGCAGGACGGGCACTTGACCCACAGGCCTTCCGGAATGCCCTTGCGGCTTTTCGGGTCGGTCTGCTTGATCTTCGGCGGCAACAGTTTGTCGAGCCAGCTCATCGTATGGTTTCCTGTTCCGTGGCGGGCCGGGCCGCATGGCCCGCCCGCTCCCTGTGTTGTGTTTATCGCGCCGCCTTGCCCGCGCCGTCCAGCGCGGCACGCAGCTCGGCGATGAACGCCTTCAGCGCGGCGGCGGCGCCTTCGGGCGCGGCGCTTTCGAGCAGCTGCACGAGGCGGCTGCCGATCACGACGGCGTCCGACACCTCGGCCACCGCGCGCGCCGTTTCGGCGTCGCGGATGCCGAAGCCGACGCCAACCGGAACCGGCACGCGCGACTTGATGGCCGGGATTTTACCCGCAATGCTCGAAACATCCAGATTTCCCGCGCCGGTCACGCCCTTGAGCGACACGTAATACACGTAGCCGCTCGCGATCTTGCCGACGTCGGCGATGCGTTCGTCGGTCGACGTGGGTGCGAGCAGGAAAATCGGATCGATCTGCGCGGCGCGCATCTTTTCGGCGAATACCCCCGCCTCTTCAGGCGGATAGTCGACGACGAGCACGCCGTCGACGCCGGCCGCCTGCGCTGCGGCCGCGAACGCGTCGACACCCATCCGCTCGATCGGGTTCGCATAGCCCATCAGCACGACGGGGGTTTTCGCATCGGTTTCGCGGAACCGCTTCACGTCGGCGAGCACGCTCTTCAGCGTGACGCCGCGCGCGAGCGCGCGTTCCGACGAGCGCTGGATCACGGGGCCGTCAGCCATCGGGTCCGAGAACGGCACGCCGAGCTCGATCACGTCCGCGCCGCCTGCGGCGAGCGCGTGCATGAATTCGACGGTCTTCGCGGGATCGGGGTCGCCGGCCGTGATGAACGGGATCAGGCCCTTTCGGCCTTGTTCGGTGAGCGCGGCAAAGGTCTGCTGGATACGGGACATGGCAATTTTCCTAGGATTCGTTCGGCGATGCGGCGGCGCGATTCACACGCATGCCGGTGCGACGAGCGCGCTCACGCGCTCGTGCGCGATCGCACAATAACTTTCGTTGATCTCGTAGCCGACGAAGTCGCGCCCCTGCCGTGCGCAGGCCACCGCGGTCGTGCCGCTGCCCATGAACGGATCGAGCACGCGGCCGCCCGGCGGGCAGCTTGCGAGCACCATCCGCTCGACGATTTCCAGCGGCTTCTGGGTCGGATGATCGACGCGCTCCGCGTGCTGCCGGTGCAGGCGCGAGACCGACCAGACGTCCTTCGGGTTGTAGCCCATCTCCAGCCACTTGCTGCCTTCGAACAGCTTGCGCGAGCGGGCCTTCTTCGTGTCGGCGTCGTACGGGATGCGGACCGGATCGAGATCGAAGTAATACGCCTTGGAAACCGCGAAAAAGCCGATGTTGTCGTGCACCGACGTGAAACGGCGCGTCGTGCCCCCCATGCTCGGCACGCGCCGGTCCCAGATGATCTCGTTGACCATCGTGAGCTTCGTCTTCAGGAAACTGAAGATTTCCGGCGCGTACTGCCATGTGCAGAAGATGTACATCGACCCGCTCGGCTTGAGCTTCGGAATCGCGAGCTCGAGCCACTCGCGCGTCCACGCGAGAAACACGTCGCCCGAACGCTTGTCCGAGTCGTTGCCGTAGTCCTTGCCGAGCCCGTACGGCGGATCGGCGACGATCAGGTCGATCGACGCATCCGGCAGGTTCGCGGCATCGGTCAGGAAATCGCGGTTATGCAGTTCGATACCGGACGGCAGCGCGCGCGGCGCGACGGCGGCGGGCTGAACCGCCTCTGCCTCGCTCGCGGCGCCGCCGCCCGGCTCTTCGATCAGGTCACGCATCGGTCGGGGTCAGAGCTCGATGCCCGATCGCTCGGCGACCGTGTGCATGTCCTTGTCGCCGCGGCCCGACAGGTTGACGAGCAGGATCTTGTCCTTCGGCAACGTCGGCGCGAGCTTCACCCCATACGCGATCGCGTGGCTCGACTCGAGCGCGGGAATGATCCCCTCGATCCGGCAGCAGTCGTGGAACGCCTTCAGCGCTTCCTCGTCGGTAATCGCGACATACTGCGCGCGGCCGCTGTCCTTCAGCCATGCGTGCTCGGGGCCGACGCCCGGATAGTCGAGACCCGCCGACACCGAATGCGTCTCGATGATCTGGCCGTTGTCGTCCTGCAGCAGGTACGTGCGGTTGCCGTGCAGCACGCCCGGGCTGCCCGCGATCAGCGACGCCGCGTGATGGCCGGTGTCGAGGCCGTCGCCGGCCGCTTCGACACCGATCAGCTGCACCGCTTGATCGTCGATATACGGATAGAAGATGCCCATCGCGTTCGAGCCGCCGCCGACGCAGGCGATCACCGCGTCCGGCTGCCGGCCCGCGAGCTCGGGCATCTGCACCTTGCACTCGTCGCCGATCACGCGCTGGAAGTCGCGCACCATCATCGGATACGGGTGCGGACCCGCAACCGTGCCGATGATGTAGAACGTGCTCTCGATGTTCGTGACCCAGTCGCGCATCGCTTCGTTCAGCGCGTCCTTCAGCGTGCGCGAACCCGACTCGACCGGCACGACCGTCGCACCGAGCAGCTTCATCCGGTAGACGTTCGCGGCCTGCCGGCGCACATCCTCGGAACCCATGTAGACGACGCACTCCATCCCGAAGCGCGCGCAGATCGTCGCGGTCGCGACGCCGTGCTGGCCGGCGCCCGTCTCGGCGATCACGCGCTTCTTGCCCATGCGCTTCGCGAGCAGCGCCTGGCCGATCACGTTGTTGATCTTGTGCGCGCCCGTGTGGTTCAGGTCCTCGCGCTTCAGGTAGATCTGCGCGCCGCCGAGCGTCTCGCTCCAGCGCTGCGCGTGGTAGATCGGCGACGGACGGCCGACGAAATGCTTCAGCTCGCGCTCGAATTCGGCGACGAAGTCGGGATCGTGCTGGAATTTTTCATACGCCGCGCGCAGTTCGTCCAGCGCGTGAATCAGCGTCTCGGCGACGAACGTGCCGCCATACGGGCCGAAGTGGCCGCGAGCATCAGGAAGGTTGTACATGGTGTCTCTCTCGATCGGTCGATGCGCCCCGCTTTCGGGGCCGCACCGGCTTGCATCACCCGGCGTCCGCTTCGCGCACCGCGCGTACGAACGCCGCCATCCGGGCGTGATCCTTCACGCCCTTCGCGCCCTCCACTTCGATGCCACTCGAGACATCGACAGCAAACGGGCGCAACTGGCGGATCGCATCACCGACGTTTTGCGCGCTCAAGCCACCACTCAAAACGGCCCGATGCGCGAGCTCTACGGGAATAAGAGACCAATCGAAGACCTTGCCGCTACCGCCGTAGTCCGGCACCAGGGTGTCGAACAGGAGGCCGCGCGCTTTCGAATAATGAAGAGCCGATTCTACCAAATCGGACGGCTGCGTCGAGGGGCCGACGCGCACCGCGCGCAACCACGGCAGGCGTGCCGCGCGGCCGAGCGCGTCGCATTGCTCCGGCGTCTCGTCGCCATGGAACTGCAGCAGCGTGAGCGGCACGTCGCGCACGACGGCTTCGATCTCGGCTTCGGTCGCATTCACGAACAGTCCGACCACCGACACGAACGGCGGCGCGAGACGCGCGAGCTCGGCCGCCCGCGCGATCGTCACCGCGCGCGGGCTCTTCGGGTAGAACACCAGGCCGATCGCATCGGCGCCGAGCGCCGCTGCGTGCAGCACGTCCTCGGGGCGCGACAGCCCGCACAGCTTGATGCGCGTGCGCGGCGGCAGGCCGGCGGCGGCGGAAGTCGAAGGAGACACGGCGTGATCCGTCATGATTGCGGGTCCAGATCGGCCCAGACGCTGCTCCACGGCACGCTGCCGAGCTGCGCGGGCGGGACGGCGAATTCCGCCGGGTAGCCGACGTGGGCGAGATACAGCCCGTCGGCCATGAACGTGGGCGCCGCGAGGGTGCGGTCGCGCCCTGCCAGCACGTCGGCGACCCAGTCGGCCGGATAACGGCCGCGCCCGACCGCGACGAGGCAGCCCATCAGGTTGCGCACCATGTGGTGCAGGAACGCGTTGGCGCGGAAGCGGAAATGGACGAACTGGCCCATTCGCCGCACGTCGATCCGGTACAGGTGTTTGACCGGCGTCTTCGACTGGCATTCCGACGACCGGAACGACGAGAAATCGTGCTCGCCGATCAGGTGCGCGGCGGCGGCGCGCATCGCGTCGTCGTCGAGCGACGTATGGATCCAGCCCGCACGCCCGGCCAGCATCGGCGAGCGCACGGGGTGCACGTACAGCACGTAGTAATAGGTGCGCTCGAACGCCGAGAAACGCGCGTGGAACGTCTCCGGCATCGGCTTCGCCCATTGCACCGACACGGTCGACGGCAGGAACGCGTTGGTGCCGCGCACCCACGAGAATGCCTCGCGGTCGAGATCCGTGTCGAAGTGCACGACCTGCCCGAGCCCGTGCACGCCGGTGTCGGTCCGCCCGGCCACCGTCGTATGCAGCGGCACCCGCGCGAACTCGGCCAGTGCATGCTCGAGTCCGTTCTGCACGGTCTTGCCGTGCGGCTGCGCCTGCCAGCCGCAGAATGCCGCGCCGTCGTACTGGATGCCCAGCGCGATCCGCATCACGCCTCGTCCGCGAGTTTCACGAGCAGCGCGCGCGCATCGTCGCGCGTCGCCGCGTCGTTCGCGTCGACCACTTCCTGCAGCAGCGTCCGCGCGCCGGACAGGTCGCCCAGTTCGACGTACTCGGCCGCCAGGTCGAGCTTGTTGCGCGCGATGCGTGCAAGTTCGTCCGGGGTCAGCGCGGGCAGCGCGGCGCCCGGCGCGGACGGCAGGTCGAGATCGAAATCGAGCTTCAGCGCGCCGAACTGCGCGCCGCCGAGCGGCGGCAGCGACGACGTCGCGGACGGGCTGCCCGCGTGGTCGGCCGGCGTCGTCGCGTCCGGATCCCATTCGAACTCGTCGTCCTGGTCGGCCGGATGTTCCGGGGCCGGATCGATCGAGCCAATCGGCGGGTGCGGCGCGGACTGACCGTTAGTTGCAATTTCATCGGTGCCGGACTGCCCTGCCCGGTCAGCCGGCTCATCCGCCGCCAGCGACGGATCGTCCTGCGTGCGCGGCGGCAGCGGCATGTCGAGGCTGCTGAGCGCGCTGATCGCGTTCTGCATCAGCGTCGCGTGCTGCGCTTCGGTCGGCGAAGGCGCGGCGGGCGGCTCGGCCGGCTTGTCGGCGGCCGCCTGTTCTACCGGTTCTGCGTCGTGCAAAGCCGGAGCCGAAGTCGCGTCGTTCTCCGGCGGTACTGCTGCGTGAGCCTGCGCAGGCGGCAATTCAGGCTGGTCGTCATGCAGCTTCGCTACTTCAGGCGCCGGCGATACATCCGCCTCGGGCGGCGCGACCGTCTCCGCCGCTGCGGCAGTCGCCGCGGCGAGATTCATGTCGGCAGCCGCGTCGCGGGCGACCGGCATTTCAGGCAGGATCGGCAGTTCGCGTTCGACGGACGGCGCTGCTTCTGCTTCCGCTTCGGCAGCCACGGCACCGCCCGCTGCAGCGGCTGCAGCCGTCGTGCCCGCATCGTCCGTGTGCCGGCCCTTCCGGCGCCTGCGCCACGCCAACCCGGCCGCGAGGACGATCACGGCCGCGCCGGCCGCTGCGACCGGACGCCAGTCCGTCTGATCCGCAGGGCGCGCAGGCGCCGTCACGGGTGCGACCGGCTGCGCGGGCGCCGATACCGGCTGCGCAGCGCTGGCGGCCACGCCGGACGCCGCTTCGGCTGCAGGCGATGCGGCAGACGGTGCGCCCGCCTCGTTCGCGGCCGGACGCGGCGCGGCAGGCGCCGGCGCAGGCGCGACGTTGTTCGTCGCGGCCGGCTTGCCGATGCCGTGCTTCTGCAACTCCATCAGCACGCGGTTCTTCAATGCCAGCAGTTGCTGCAGGCTCGACGGCCGCGGTTGCGATGCACCCATGGCGGGTGCCGCACCAGCCGGTTCGTTCGTGCCCGAAACCTGGCTGCCCGGCGCGGGCTGGGCAGCGGCCTCGCTCGCGAACGACGGCGCCGACTGGATCGCGCCGCTCCACACATGCGGGCCGCTGGCGCCGGCAGCAGGCGCCGCCGGCTGCATGTTTTCGACAGCCGACGCGCCGTGCGCGGCCGAAGCGCCGACCGAAGCCGACGCACCCGCTGCCGTCGCGACGCTCGCACCGCTCACCGGCGCCGCATGCACGGCCGGCGCCACCGGCGCGGATTGCACGGCCGACCCCGGATGCGGCACGGACGCAACGGGCTGCGCGAGCGCCGCACCGCCCGACGCGGCAGCGGGCGCGGAGGCGGCCGTCGCACCGGATGCGCCGGATGCGCCCGCCGGCGCGAGCGCCGCGCCCGTTGCGTCGAGCGCGGGCACGGTCAGCGTCGCGCCGACTTTCAGGCGACTCGCGTCGCGCTTCATGAACGCCTGCGGATTGGCGTCGAACAGCGCGCGGCCGGCGCGCGCGAGCACGCCGGGATCGTGCGATTGCGTGGCCGCTTTCGCGATGTCGTTCAGCGACTGGCCCGGCTGGACCGTCACGGTAAGCGGCGCGGCGCCGCCGGCGGCAGACGCCGGCAGTTCGCCTGTGCTGGCCGCCCAGGCCGACGCGGCTGCGCCGAGCGCCAGAATCGCCAGGGCGCCACGCACGGCGCGCGACAGACGGGACTGACACGGAAACAAGGAAATTCGGGACATCGTAGGCTCTATCGCCGCGCGCGGGCGCGGCTCGGATTCACGGTTGGAAGCGTCAATAAAGTTGCCGCAGAAATGCAAAAGCGTCGCGCGGAACGCGACGCTTTCGGCGGGTCTGTGCGTCGTAACCGCGTAGTTTACTTCACGCGCTCGCGTTCGGGCCGAATTCATCGGCTGCGGGTGCAACCGGCCGCGCTCGCGCGTCGCGGCACACGCAGCGATCGCGTCGGGCTGCCGCACGGGAAGCGCACTGCAGCCGGCGCGCCGGATCGACCGCAAGGATATGCATCGATGAATGAAAATCCTTGCGGCAACATCGCATCCGGAACGAATGACACGGCTGTTCCCGCATCGCCTCCTTTCCGCGCGCCAAACGACGCGATGCGGGAACAGCCGCGCAAGCGGTTCGGCGCGTCCACGTTTCAGCCGGGCGGTCCGCACACGCGGACATCCGGCGCCGAACCACGACCGGGGTAATCGAGCGCATTCGCTCAACAATTCGCGTCGTCCGCCGTTAATTGATTAACAGCCGTCATTCCAAATAAACCCCGCCGGCCCGCCAATCCCATTCAAATCAACTTCAATTGAACGATAAGAAGTCAATTCCCCCCTCTTATCGCCAAATTGAACACCCCTCCCGCCAAATCCCCGCCCTATAAGGCTTCCGTGCCTGACATCGCGCCCAATTGCTCATACAAAAGCGATCATTTCGACAACAATTCAATTACATTACACAAAATTACACAGATCAAATAATTGCCGTCGCTACGATCTTCTTCAAACAGGAATCGGCGCAATTCGACCATCGCGTTCGCATCTGCCGGAATGGCGGGAACGGGAACGCGATCGGCCGGGCTGACGCCGCGAGGCGCCAGAGGGTCAACGCGCAGTTGCAAGACTGCATTCACTCAACAGCTCGTTACGGGGATCGAAGATGGGCTATCAGCAGGGTTTGAGCGGGTTGGCCGGCGCGTCGAGCAATCTCGACGTGATCGGCAACAACATCGCGAACGCAAACACGACCGGCTTCAAGCAGGGCCGCGCGAACTTCTCCGACATGTATGCGAATTCGGTCGCGACGTCGGTCAACACGCAGATCGGCATCGGCACGAAGCTCGCGTCGGTGCAGCAGCAGTTCGGCCAGGGCACGATCAATACGACCCACTCGTCGCTGGACATCGCGATCAACGGCAACGGCTTCTTCCAGATGTCGAGCAACGGCGCGACGACGTACTCGCGCGACGGCACGTTCCACCGCGACAAGACCGGCGCCATTGTCGACTCGCAAGGCCGCAACCTGATGGGCTATGCGGCAGGCGCAGGCGGCGTGATCAACACCGCGCAGACCGTGCCGCTGCAGGCACCGACCAGCAACATCGCGCCGCAGGCGACGAGCAAGATCACCGGCCAGTTCAACCTGAACTCGCAGGACAAGGTGCCGGCCAAGACGCCGTTCAACGCGAGCGACAACACGACGTACAACTACAATTCGTCGATCCAGGTCTACGACACGCTCGGCGGCTCGCAGCAGGTCACGATGTATTTCGCAAAAAGTGCCGCCGGCACCTGGCAGGCCTACGCGGGCGTGCAGGGCCAGACGCCGACGAATCTCGGCACCGTCACGTTCGATGCATCGGGCCGGATCAGCTCGACGACGTCGGCCGCCACCGGCCTGCCTACGCCGAGCCTCGGCCAGTTCGCGTTCTCGATCCCGAACACGACGGGCGGCGCCAACCCGCAGAACCTGACGCTCGACCTGACCGGCACGACGCAGTACGGCGGGAAGGACGGCGTGAACAACCTCGCGCAGGACGGCTTCGCGAGCGGCACGCTGACGACGTTCTCGATCGGCACCGACGGCAAGCTGACCGGCAACTACTCGAACGGCCAGAGCGCGGTGCTCGGCCTGATCGCGCTCGCGAACTTCAACAACCCGAACGGGCTCGTGAACATCGGCGGCAACCAGTATGCGGAGTCCTCCGCGTCGGGCGTGCCGCAGATCTCCGCGCCGGGCAGCACGAACCACGGCACGCTGCAGGGCAGCGCGCTGGAAAACTCGAACGTCAACCTGACGACCGAGCTCGTGAACCTGATCACCGCGCAGCGCAATTACCAGGCCAACGCGCAGACGATCAAGACCCAGCAGACGGTCGACCAGACGCTGCTGAACCTGCGCTGATCCGCGCATGAAAAACGCGCCGCGCCAGCCTTGACATCATCAAGGCCGACGCGACGCGTCATCTTGTGCAGCCCGGCCCGCAGGCCGGGCACGCAAACGGGCTTACTTGTCGAGCAGGATGCGCAGCATGCGGCGCAGCGGCTCGGCCGCGCCCCACAGCAGCTGGTCGCCGACCGTGAATGCCGACAGGTATTCGCCGCCCATCGCGAGCTTGCGCAGGCGGCCGACCGGCACCGTCAGCGTGCCGGTGATCTTCGCCGGCGACAGGTCGCGCATCGATGCTTCACGCTCGTTCGGCACGACCTTCACCCAGTCGTTCGCCGATGCGAGGATGCCGTTGATCTCGTCGAGCGGCACATCCTTGTTCAGCTTGATCGTCAGCGCCTGCGAGTGGCAGCGCATTGCGCCGATCCGCACGCACAGGCCGTCGACCGGGATCGAACCCGGCTCGCCCATCGCCGGCTTGCCGAGAATCTTGTTGGTTTCCGCGCCGCCCTTCCACTCTTCCTTCGACATCCCGTTGCCGAGATCCTTGTCGATCCACGGGATCAGCGAGCCGGCGAGCGGCACGCCGAAGTTGCTGGTCGGCATCGCGTCGCTGTTCATCGCGGCCAGCACGCGGCGGTCGATGTCGAGAATCGCGGAAGCCGGATCGGCGAGTTGCTCCTGCACCGCGCCGTTCAGCGTGCCCATCTGCGACAGCAACTCGCGCATGTTCTGCGCGCCCGCGCCCGATGCGGCCTGGTAGGTCATCGCCGTCATCCAGTCGATGAGGTTCTCGCGGAACAGGCCGCCGAGCGCCATCAGCATCAGGCTGACCGTGCAGTTGCCGCCGACGAAGTTCTTCGTGCCCTTGACGAGCGCGTCCTTGATCACGTCGAGGTTGACCGGATCGAGGATGATGACCGCGTCGTCGTTCATCCGCAGCGACGATGCCGCATCGATCCAGTAGCCGTTCCAGCCGGCCGCGCGCAGCTTCGGAAACACGTCGTTCGTGTAGTCGCCGCCCTGGCACGTGATGATCACGTCGCACTTCTTCAGCTCGTCGACGTTGGTCGCGTCCTTGAGCGTAGTCTCGTTTTTCGCGAACGACGGCGCCTTGCCGCCCGTGTTGCTGGTGCTGAAAAACACCGGTTCGATCAGGTCGAAATCGCCCTCTTCCTGCATGCGCTGCATCAGGACGCTGCCGACCATGCCGCGCCAACCTACGAGACCTACGTTCATGACTAACCCTTTGAATGGAGCTTCCCCGCCATTTCCGTCCCCGGCGTGACCGCGCGGGGAAACAGGCGGGCACGACGGACGATCAGCGTTTAATGATCGTTTTCGTGGTAATGGTTTTCGTGATGACGATGGCGCGCGTACCCGCACGGGCAGTGTTGCCGTGGAGTTTCAAGACCGGGGAGATCAGGGAAATCAGCGCCATCGTTCGAGTCTACACAAACCTATTCGGCCGCACAACGGCCAACCCGGAGCGAACGCGCCGTTTTTACCGGCCGCGTTCGCACCCTTTACTGCCTGCTTACAGCGCCGCGACCACCGCGTCGCCCATCGCCGCCGTACCGACCTGCTGGCAGCCCGGCGTCGCAATGTCGCCCGTGCGGTAGCCCTGTTCGAGCACCGTTTTCACCGCGCGCTCGATGCGATCGGCCTGCTCCGCGCGATTCAGCGAGTAGCGCAGCAGCATCGCGGCCGACAGGATCGTCGCGAGCGGGTTCGCGATGCCCTTGCCCGCGATGTCCGGCGCCGAACCGTGCGACGGTTCGTACAGGCCCTTGTTGTTCTTGTCGAGCGACGCCGACGGCAGCATGCCGATCGAGCCCGTCAGCATCGACGCTTCATCCGACAGGATGTCACCGAACATGTTGCCCGTGACGATCACGTCGAACTGCTTCGGCGCCTTCGCGAGCTGCATCGCCGCGTTGTCGACGTACATGTGCGACAGCTCGACGTCCGCATATTCCTTCGACACGTCGATCATGATGTCGCGCCAGAACTGCGACGTTTCGAGCACGTTCGACTTGTCGACCGACAGCAGCTTCTTCGCGCGCTTGCGTGCGGCCTGGAACGCGACGTGTGCGATGCGGCGCACTTCCGGTTCCGAGTAGCGCATCGTGTCGAAGCCTTCGCGCTCGCCGGCGAACGGGCCGTCCGGTGCGGCGCGCACGCCGCGCGGCTGGCCGAAGTAGATGTCGCCGTTCAGTTCGCGCACGATCAGGATGTCGAGGCCCGCGACGAGCTCGGGCTTGAGCGGCGACGCGTCGACGAGCTGCGGATAGCAGATCGCCGGACGGAAGTTCGCGAACAGCTCGAGATGCTTGCGCAGCCCGAGGATCGCCTGCTCGGGGCGCAGCGCGCGCTCGAGCGAGTCGTACTTCCAGTCGCCGACTGCGCCGAACAGGATCGCGTCGGCTTCCTTCGCGAGCTTCAGCGTCGCGTCGGGCAGCGGATGACCGCTCGCCTCGTAGCCCGCGCCGCCGACCGGCGCCTGCTCGAGTTCGAACTTCTCGTCGAGTGCGTTCAGCACCTTGACCGCTTCGTTGACGATTTCCGGACCGATGCCGTCGCCGGGCAGCACTGCAATCTTCATGCGTTATTCCTGACTGGGTAGGTTATGGAGGCAGGCCGGCGAACGCGCGGATAGCGCGCCCGCCTCGAAGGCGATATATCAGCCGACCAGCTTGGTGTTGAGCCACGGCTGCTTCACGAGCCGCTCGGCTTCGAACTGGCGGATCTTGTCCGCATGGCGCAGCGTGAGGCCGATGTCGTCGAAGCCGTTCAGCAGGCAGTACTTGCGGAACGCGGCGATCTCGAACGGATACTCGCGGCCGTCGCCCGTGCGCACGACCTGCGCGTCGAGGTCGATCGTCAGCTGGTAGCCGTTGAACGCGTACGTGTCGTTGAACACGTGATCGACCTGCTGCTCGGTCAGCACGATCGGCAGCAGGCCGTTCTTGTAGCAGTTGTTGAAGAAGATGTCCGCGAAGCTCGGCGCGATGATCGCGCGGAAGCCGTACTGCTGCAGCGCCCACGGCGCGTGCTCGCGCGAGCTGCCGCAGCCGAAGTTCTTGCGCGCGACCAGCACCGATGCACCCTGGTAGCGCGGCTGGTTCAGCACGAAATCGGGATTCAGCGGACGCTTCGAGTTGTCCTGCCCCGGCTCGCCGTGATCGAGGTAACGCCACTCGTCGAACGCGTTCGGACCGAAGCCCGTGCGCTTGATCGACTTCAGGAACTGCTTCGGGATGATCGCGTCGGTGTCGACGTTCTCGCGATCGAGCGGCGCCACGACGCCGGTATGTACTGTGAATTTTTCCATGATCCGTCTATCCGGTTGGAGGGCCGGCGTTCAGCCGGCGCACATCGACAAATTCTCGGCGGGAATCGTCACTCCGCGGCGCGCTTCAGCGCGTTGCCGGCGGCGTTGACGTCCTGCCCGAAGCCCTGGACGGTATTGCAGCCCGCGAGGCCGAAGCCCAGCCCCGCGAGCGCCAGCGCGGCAACCAGCCGCGTTATGATCTTCGATGCCGTCACGCGTTACCCCAGCTTGCGAATGTCGACGAAGTGACCTTCGATCGCCGCGGCCGCCGCCATCGCGGGGCTCACGAGGTGCGTACGACCGCCCGCGCCCTGCCGGCCTTCGAAGTTGCGGTTCGACGTCGACGCGCAGCGCTCGCCCGGATCGAGCCGGTCGGCGTTCATCGCGAGGCACATCGAACAGCCCGGCTCGCGCCATTCGAAGCCCGCATCCGTGAACACCTTGTCGAGCCCTTCGCGTTCGGCCTGCGCCTTCACGAGGCCCGAGCCCGGCACGACCATCGCGAGCCGCACGTTCGACGCGATGCGACGGTTCAGCTTCTTCACGACATACGCGGCCGCGCGGATGTCCTCGATCCGCGCGTTCGTGCACGAGCCGATGAAGATCTTGTCGACCTTGATCGATTCGATCGGCGTGTTCGGCTCGAGCGCCATGTAGGCCAGCGCACGCTCCATCGCGTCGCGCTTGACCGGATCCTTCTCGCGCTCGGGATCGGGCACGCGACCGTCGATCGACGTGACCATTTCCGGCGACGTGCCCCACGTGACCTGCGGGACGATCTCGGCTGCGTTCAGCTCGACGACGCGGTCGAACTGCGCGCCTTCGTCCGACTTGAACTGGCGCCAGTATTCGACGGCCTGATCCCATTCCGCACCGGTCGGCACGAACGGACGGCCCTGCAAGTAATCGATCGTCGTATCGTCGACGGCGACCATGCCCGCGCGCGCGCCGGCCTCGATCGCCATGTTGCAGACCGTCATGCGGCCTTCCATCGTCAGCGCGCGAATCGTCGAGCCGCCGAATTCGATCGCGTAGCCCGTGCCGCCGGCCGTGCCGATCTTGCCGATGATCGCGAGCACGATGTCCTTCGCGGTGCAGCCGCGCGGCAGTGCGCCCTCGACCTTCACGAGCATGTTCTTGCTCTTTTTCTGCAGCAGCGTTTGCGTCGCCAGCACGTGCTCGACTTCAGACGTGCCGATGCCGTGCGCGAGCGCGCCGAACGCGCCGTGCGTCGACGTATGCGAATCGCCGCACACGATCGTCATGCCCGGCAGCGTCGCGCCCTGCTCCGGCCCGATGATGTGGACGATGCCCTGGCGCACGTCGTTCATCTTGAACTGCGTGATGCCGAACGCATCGCAGTTCGCGTCGAGCGTGTCGACCTGCAGCTTCGAGACGGGATCGGCAATGCCGTGGCTGCGGTCCGTCGTCGGCACGTTGTGATCCGACACGGCCAGGTTCGCGCTGATGCGCCACACCGGGCGGTGCGCGATCTTCAGCCCTTCGAACGCCTGCGGGCTCGTGACTTCATGCAGCAGTTGACGGTCGATGTACAGCAAGGTCGTGCCGTCTTCCTCGGTGTGGACGACGTGGGTATTCCACAGTTTGTCGTAGAGAGTCTGTGCCATGGGTATGCGGGGTCGTTGTGACTACAAGCCTTACGGATGCGGTCGATTATGCCACGCAGAACGCGTCGCGGCGCAGGCTGGACGCGGAAAAACCCATTAAAAACAGTGATTTGGCTGGTAGTGCCAATACCTGTATCGGCATTACCCGGCAAATGAGGCGCGCCGGGCCCGGATGACCTCGATCGCGGATCGCGTCGCCCGGACCGGGCGCGACGGGCCGGAACCCGACTGCCTCAGCCGTTCGGATATTCGCGATTGATCAGGTCGAGCCGCAGCATCGCGAGCTGCATGCCGGCGTTGCTCATCAGGTAGAGATCGCGGCGGCGCATCGCCGGCTGCTGCGCGGACGTGTCGTAGAACGTCGGCAGCGCCAGCCCGGCCGGCACCGCCGCCTGCATCCCCGCCGCATTCGACACACGCACCGCGATCGACGCCTGATCCGCGTGCGTGACGATCGCGACCGTGCCGAGCGCCGCGGCCGAGCCGGCCTGCCTGACGATCGCGGCGGCGACGCCGTCGGGCGTCGGTATCGGGCTGCCGGCGACCGCCGCAGGCGTCGCGATCGACGTCACGCCGCTCGTCAGCCCGTACTTCGACGCGAGCACGGCCGCCACTTCCTGCTGCGCGAAGACCGGCGCCGCAATCGTCTGGCGAAGCCGGAACACGGCATCGGCGATCGCTTCGTTCACGGGCCCCGGTACGGGCACGGTGCCGGACGCCGCCGCACGGCTGCCGAAGCCGTACGCGACGATCGTGCGGATGAGGCTCGCATCGACGGTCGGCGGTGCCCACGAAAAGAAGGTGTCGAACAGGTAGCCGGTCTCGTCGGCGGCCGTTGCGCGATCGTTCAGCTCGGTCGTCAACTTGCCGAGCATCTGGCGCTGCAGCTCGGCATCGGAGGCCGGCGCGTCGCTCGCGAACACGGGCGTGGCGGCCGCGCACGATGCGGCGAGCGCGGAAGTAGAAGCCAGGAAATGGCGGCGGGTCGTCATGGTCATGAGAATCGAGTGGAGAGCGGAAGGCGTCAGCCCTTCGGGAACGCCTGCATCGTCGCGGCCATCGCGCGGCCGAGCATCTGCGCATACATGTCGTGCACGAGGTAGAGGCTGCGGTTGCGCGTCCACGGCTGGCCCGATTGCGGGTCGTAGAGCGTCGGGAGCGGCACCTCGGCAACGGCAGCCGCATTCATGCCCGCCTGCCGCGAAGTCTGGATGCAGCGCTTCGCATGATCGCGATGGCCGACCACCGCGACGGCGCCCATCGCGGCCGCGCCGCCGGCGCGCGACACGGCCACCGCCGCGACGCCGGCCGTGCTCAGGTACACGATCGTGCCGTCGCTCGCGATCGTCGGTTCGATCGACGACAGTACGTCGGCGCCCATCCCGTATTTCGATACGAGAAAGCGCGCGATCTCCCACTGCGCGTAGACCTTGACGGGCTTCAGCTGATGGATGCGATAGACCGCGTCCGCGAGCGCTTCGTTGACCGGCCCCGGATCGGGCAGCGCGGACTGGTTGCCGCCCGTGCTCGACGTGTTGCCGCTCGCCGCGTTCGGACGGTTGCCGAAGCTGTATGCGACGATCGCGCCGATCTGCGCGGCCGGCACCGTCGGCAGATCCCAGGTGAAGCCGACATCGGTCATCGCCGGCACGATCGCATTGACCGTCGCCGCGTCGCCGAGCTGCGCGTTCAGCTTCGCGGACATCTGTACGGCAAGTGCGCTATCGGTGATGGGCGCCGACGTGACGTCGTCGCCACCGCATGCGCTCAGCAGCGGTGCCGCCGCAACGGCGGGTGCGGCGGCAAGAAATTTTCTGCGTGAAGAAGCCGACGAATTCAGATTCATAAGAGATACGAAACGATGCGAACAACGCCGGCAGCAGGTCGCGGCGTTGCAAATCGCGGGTTCACGGGAAAGGACAATCGGGCACGTCGCGCGATTGGGAGACGGGCGACAGGATCGACGCACGGATCGGATCGCTGCGCTCTGTCGATCGACGATGCTGGATCGTAGTGGGTGTTTATTAAATTGCGGTGAACCTGTCGATCGAATGCAGGCGATCGTCATGCCGTTTCATCGATGGACGAGCGCGTTTCATCCGTGGCGAGAGAACGCAGCCACCGTTTCACCGGTGGCGAGCATGCGATTCGCGCGCATGGTCGCGCACTGCACGGCGATCTCCGGAATTCGCGTTACGATGGCGCGACGCACGCCCCCACGATCCGACCCGGAGCCCACCACGATGAAGCTCGGCCTGAACGAATCGCTTGCTCGCCTCGACGAAGAAGGCACGCTGTTCACGACGTTGTTTCAGCACGGCACGCTCGACGTCGAGCTGTACCGGCCGCGTATCGAGGACAAGCAGAAGCCGCATGCGCGCGACGAGGTCTACGTGATCACCACCGGCACGTCGCGCTTCGTCGTCGACGGACGCGAATGCGACGTCGCAGCCGGCGACGCGCTGTTCGTCCCTGCGCACGCGGAGCACCGCTTCGTCGGTTTCTCCGACGACTTCTCGACCTGGGTGTTCTTCTACGGCCCCGAAGGCGGCGAACGCGGCAACCGCGGCGCATGACGGGCAGCACTTTTCTTGCGATTGCCTAGACTGTCTATTCGCGGCGGACCGCGCACGGCCGCTCGGTTGTCACGATAGCTCAAGCATCCGGTTCAACTGGACAGGAGAACAGCATGCGATACGAACTCTATTACTGGCCCGAGATCCAGGGCCGCGGCGAATATGTGCGGCTCGCGCTCGAGGCGGCCGAAGCCGACTATGTCGACGTCGCGCGCGAATCGGGCCGCGGCATGGGCGTGTCGGCGATGATGCGCATGATGGACAGCACGAAAGCGGAATGCGTGCCGTTCGCGCCGCCGTTCCTGAAGGCCGGCGATGTGGTCGTCGGGCAGACCGCAAATATCCTGCTGTTCCTCGGCGCGCGGCTCGGGCTCGCGCCCGACGACGAGGCCGGCCGGCTATGGGTGCACCAGCTCCAGCTGACCGTCGCCGATTTCGTCACCGAGATCCACGACACCCATCATCCGATCGCAAGCGGCCTGTACTACGAGGACCAGAAAGCGGAAGCGGCCGAGCGCGCGACCGATTTCCTCGAGAATCGGCTACCGAAATTCCTCGGCTATTTCGATCGCGTGCTCGAACGGAATCCGCACAGGAGCGGCTATATCGCCGGCAGCGCGCTCAGCTATGCGGACCTGTCGATGTTCCAGCTGATCGACGGGCTGCGCTACGCGTTTCCGAAGGCGATGAAGCGCGCCGAGCGGAAGGTCGCGGGGCTCGTCGCGCTGCACGACCGCGTCGCGCGGCATCCTCCCGTCGCGCGTTATCTCGACTCGGAGCGCCGCATCCCGTTCAACGACATGGGAATCTTCCGACACTATCCGGAGCTGGACGAATAGCGGCGTGCCGCATCAGTCGCCGTACCGATAGCGGCTGCGCATCGCATCGAGCGGATTGCCGTCGGCGAGCGTGCCGCCGAGGCTGCGGATCACCGCGCTCGCCGCGTTGATCGCGGTCTGCACCGCGCCCTCGATCCAGCCGCCCGTGAACGAACAGCAGCAGCCGGCCAGATAGATCCCGCGGTCGGTCGACGGATCGGTCGCCGTCTGGAACTGGTAGAACAGCGCCTGCGAGTGGATGTCCTCGCCCGGATAGTTCAGCTTGAACGCGCCCAGCGCGTAGCGGTCCGACAGCCAGTCGTGGCTCGTGACGTTGCGCGCGTAGTCGTCGTCGAGCGGGCGCAGGTGCGCGGCGAACGCCGGCGACACGATGCCGATCTCGGCAACGAGCCGCTTGAACCGCTCGACCTTGTCCGTGAGCGACAGGATCTTGTGCGAATCGTCCTCCCACGTGTAGCTGATCAGCACGACGCCATGCGCGTCGGGATCGTCGGGCGCGTAGTCGAGGCAGTAGATGCCGCGCGCGAGCGTATCGGTCTGGATGTTGTGCGGCAGCCCGTGCTTGAGCCAGAACTTGTCTCGGGTCAGCACGAAGAGCTTAGACGAACTGACCATGTGCGTCTCGTTGATCGCACGGACGACGTCCGGCGCGAACAGGTTCGCGATGCCCGTCATGCCCATGCCGACCTGCATCGCGCGCGTCGTGGTCGCGACGATCACGCGGTCGAACACGCGCGTCGATCCGTCGTCGAGCGCGAGCGCAAACGTGCCGTCGAGCTGCTTCGTCACGCCGCGCACGGCCGCGTAAACGATGCAGTCGCGCACGTGCGCGCCGTCGGCGCCGTCATCCAGCAGCCCCTGCGCGAGCGCGAAGATGCCGGCCGGGATCAGTCGCTGGTCGACCTCGAGCTCGTTGACGACGATCCGCAGGATTTCGAGGAACGACGCGCGATAGACCGGCTGGAAGCCGCCCGATCCGATGCCGAGCGTGCCGAACAGGCGCAGGTCCTCGCCCTTGCGCCAGCGCACGCCGCCGGGCGGCGTTGCGCCCGTGAAAATCTTCACGATCGCCGAATAGAACGACTCGTCGCCGAACCGGTCGATGTACTGCTGCCAGCCGCGCAGCGCGTCGTCGTAGCGATGCGCGCGCAGCAGTGCCGTCAGTTCGGCCGGCGCGGGCAGCAGCGTGCCGTCGTCGAGCCGCACGCCGTCGCGGATGAACGCGCGCCAGCCGCGATCGACGCGCTCGAACAGTGCGGGCGGCGCATCGCCGGCCGGCCAGCGATACGCGTGGCCCTGGTAGTGGATCTCCGTATCGACGATGCCCGGGTCGGGAAACGCCGATGCGCTGTCGACGCCGAACCGGTCGAGGTAGTGGTAGAGCGCGGCCTGCGACGGCGGAAAGCGCATCGCGCCCATTTCCGCGAGCAGATGCGGATGATCGGGGTTGATCGACTGGGTCAGCAGGCGGCCTCCAACGCGCGCCCGGTTCGCCTCGAACACGACGACCTGCCGGGCACCCGCGCGCAACAGTTCGCACGCCGCGACGAGGCCGCCGACGCCCGCGCCGACGATCGCGATCCGTGCATCGTGCGCGCCTTCGGCCGGCAGCGTGCCGAGACGGCCGCCGGTGCGGGACAGGAAAGCGCCGTAGTCGTACAGCGAGTCGATGTACGGTAGCGTGTGCGGCAGGCGTTCAGGGGCGTTCATGGGATCGGGATCAAAGGTAGAAGCCGGATGCGCGGACCCGCGCTCATACGGGCAGGTGGATGCTGCCGAGCGGTGCGTCGGCGTTGACGAGGTCGACGCGCTTCACGCGGATGCGCAACGCGTCGTCGCGCACCGCGAGTTCATGCGTGTACCAGCCGGCGAACAGGGTCTGCTCGTCGCGCCGCGCTTCGACGTAATGGAACGGCGTGCGCAGTACGTACACGCCGCGCCCGCGGTCGGCATGCTCGACCTGCGGCTGCTGGAGCAGATGGTGGCCGCGGCTCGCCGGCTGCTGCGAAAACGTGCGGCGGCCGGCCAGGCGTTCGATGCGGATGCGCAGCAGCAGCCGGTCCTCGTCCATCAGCGCGCCGTGCAGCCCGGTGTCGGGCTGGTCCGGCGACAGCGGCATCCAGTAGCGCGCGTCGTCCGCGTAGAGCGCAAGCCAGTCTTCGTAGCGCCGCTCGTCGAGCAGGCGCGCCTCGTGGTAGACGAACGCGGCGAGTTCATCGTGCGGAAAGGTGCGCATCGGCCGCCTCCTTCGTCGATGCGGGCACGATGTAGCGCAGCCACGCGCGGAACTGGTTGCGGATCTGCTGCTCGCTGGTGCCGTTCGTTTCCGACGTCGGCTGCGCGAACTCCTGCGGATCGAACAACCGCCCCACGTGCACCCAGTCGCGCGACTGCGTCGCGAGGCCGCGCTGCGCGCGTTCGTACATCTCGAGATCGTCGTGCGCGACGATCGACGTCGGCGCGTTGATCAGCCGGTTGTATGCAAGCGTGCGCTCGAACAGCGAATCGGGCGCGCCGACGAGACGGAACGACCACGACTCCACCAGCGTGCGGTCGGCCGCGAGCGGCTTGAACACGCGCAGGATCTGGATCGGCCCCTTCACCATCGCGTTCGGAAACAGCACCGTGTTGTGACGGGCCTCGCCGAGAATGCGCGCCGCACGCGCTTCGCCGTAAGCCGCCACCATCTTCTCGTGATACCCGGGAATCGGCGTATAGCGCGCATGGATCGAATCGGCGGTGCCGGTGTGGCCGTGTCCGTTGGGCCACACGCGCAGCCCCATCTGCTCGAAGAACGCATGCGGCTGGATGAACGGCTCCAGCAGCTCGACCGCCATCGGCTTCGCACCTTCCGCGCCGTCGCGCTCCCACACGCGCACGGCCGTGCCGGCCGACGACTCGTGCGCGACCATCGGATGGCAGGTGTCGGTCTGGTTCTCGACCAGCATCTTCCAGTTGCACGCGTGCACGTACCGGAACACGCCGCCCGCGACCTCAACACGCCCTTCCGGCGAGCGGTCGACCAGGTTGTCGAGCGACGACAGCGCATCGCCGAAATAGTCGTGGAAATCGACACCCGACGGATTCAGGCGGCAGAACACGAAGCCGCGATGGTCATGGGTCGCGCCGACCGCCTGCATGCCCTTGCTCGCCTCGCACGATTCGAAGCCGGTGTTCTCGTAGCCGCGCCGCAGCGGGATCGCATAGAGACTGCCGTCGGTCCGGTACGACCATGCATGGTACGGACAACGGAAGAACGTGCCCGTATTGCCGCATGCATCGGTCACGAGCTGCGTGCCCTTGTGCGAACAGCGGTTGTGCAGCACACGCACCGATCCGTCGACGTGGCGCACCATCACGACCGGCTCGGCGCCGATCGTCGTCGTCACGTAGTCGCCGGTATCCGGAATCTGGCTGACGTGGCCGACATAGACCCACGTGTTCGCGAACAGGTGGCGCATTTCCAGCTCGAAGATCCGCGGCGACAGGTAGAGATCCTTGTGCACCTCGGTCTCGCGCACGAGCGCCGCCACCGCATCGTTGAACGGTTGCGCCGTCATGCACACCTCCAGCCGCGGACGCGCTGCCGCCGCGCGCCGTCGCGGCACGCGGATTCGATTGCTTTTATGGTCATCTCTCAGGTTTCTAGTCTTGGGTACCGCTCGGGCAGCGTGCGCGTGCCGCCGGGCACCCGGCGGCACGCGTGGCGGTGACGGTCAGCCCGTCACCGGTGTTTCGTGCAGGCGCAGCCAGCCGATGCGGCCGCTCGCGTCACGCTCGAACACGACGGTCGAACGGCGGACGCTGCGCCGCCCCTCTCCGTCGACTTGCGTCTCGCGATAGGCGATCGCCGCGCCGCCCTGCCAGGCGCTCACTTCGTGCAGTTCGTCGATCGCGATCCGCAGGCCGGGACGCGCGCCGAAGCCGCGCGAGAACAGGACGTCGATGTCGGCGAAGTCCAGCGCATGCCCCTGCAGCGAAATCATCGAGAAACGCCGCGAAAAACGCGCGAGCAGCGGCGCGAGACCGTCGCGTGCGGCGCTGCCGGACAGCCATTGCTCGATGTCGACATGCGCGCCGACGACTTCCTGGAAAAACGGGTTTGACCAATTCATCTCGATACTCACGAACGTTGGGAAACCGGCTGCCCGGCAGGCGCGCGGCGCCCCGCGACGCGCGCGACGAACGGCAGCGGCAGCAGCGTCAGCAACGCGGCCAGGCCGAAGCACTGCTGGTACGGCAGCCGCGCGTCGTCGCCGTGCATCGACAGCAGGAAATTCAGTGCGCTGCCCAGCACCGCGACGCCGAGGCAGAAGCTCAACTGCCGGTTGATGTTCCAGAGCGCGCTCGCATCTCCCATCCGCGCGGCAGGCACGTCGAGGAACGCCGCGCTTTGCGACGTGCTCGTGCACATGCTGGCGCCGAGCCCCATCGCGACGAAAGCCAGCACGCGTCCGGCCTCAAAACCGGCGAGCGGGGTCGCGAGCAGCGCGATGCCGATCCCGTCGATCACGATCCCGCACATGAACAGCGGCCTCGCGCCCCACTTCGGGAAACAGCGGCGCGTCGTCGCGATCGCGACGAACGACGCGATCGCCCACGGCACCATCAGCGCGCCCGTATGCGTCGCGCTGAGCCCCAGCGTGTTCTGCAGATACAGCGCCGCGACCAGGTTCACACCGGTGAACACGCCCGGCACGCACAGGTAGACGATCAGGCCGATCCGCAGCAGCGGCTGCGTGACCAGGCTCAGGTCGAGCAGCGGCGCGGCCGCGCGTCGCGCATGCGCGACGTATGCGCCGCCGGCGACGAGCGCGATCGCGAGCGGCGCGATCGCTTGGCGGGCCGCCCCCGGTTGCCCCGCGAACGTCAGGCCGAGCAGCAGCGCGACGAGCGCCACGGCGCTCAACGCGAGGCCGCGCACATCGAGCGCCGCCGGGCGTTCGCTCGCGTCGTCGGGCGGCAGCCACGCGAACGCGAGCACGCTGGCGGCCGCGGCCAGCGGCAGCATGCCGAAGAAGATCGCGCGCCACGACGCGCGATCGACGATCACGCCGCCGAGCGCCGGCGACAACGCCGGCACGAGCAGCGCAACCATCATCACGATCGACGTCAGGTGCGCGCGCGCATCGGGCGGATACGCACGATAAGCCATCGTCTGCCCGACCGGAATCAGCAGCCCGCCGCCGAGCCCCTGGATCAGCCGCCACGCCAGCAGCGCGCCGATCGACGCCGACAGCCCGACCCCGAGGCTGCCGAACGCGAACAGCAGCAGCGACGCGATCAGCAGCCGGCGCTCGCCGAAACGCCGCGCGAGCCACGTGCCGAGCGGGATCACGACGGTCAGCCCGAGCACGTACATGTTGCCGATCCACGCCAGTTGGGCGACCGATGCGTGCAGCTCGCGCTGGATCGTCGGGTACGCGGCATTGATGACGAACATGTTGGCGAGGTCGATCGCGAACCCGAGCAGGTAGACAGCGGCAATTTTCGAGCGATCGGTCATGACGGCGGAAGACGAACGAAACGCCGCAGTGTAAGGTTCGGCGCACGCGTCGATAAGACCGCCCGGCCGGCAAGACTGGTCGAAAAATTTTGACAATCAGGGCAACATGTCGGTTTTTCGCAAAGCAACCGACATGCCATGGTGAGTCTCGATCGTTTCGCCGTCTTCCGCGCCGTCGTGGAATCGGGGTCGTTTACGGCCGCCGCCGCCCAGTTGAATCAGGCCCGGGCGGCGGTCAGCTTCAACATCAAGCAGCTGGAAACCGAGCTCGGCGTCACGCTGCTCACGCGCACGACGCGGCGCGTCGAGCTGACCGACGCGGGCGAGCGCTTTTATGCGCGCTGCCTGCGCGTGCTGGAGGAAGCCGAGAGCGCGATCGACGACGCCCGCAGCGAGCACGGCGGGATGCACGGCGTGCTGCGCGTGACGTCGACCGTCGAGTACGGGACGATGGTCGTCGCACCGGCGCTGCACGTATTCATGCAGCGCCATCCCGCGCTGCGCGTGCGGCTCGAGACGCATGCGTCGCAGGTCGATCTGGTGCGCGAGCGCGTCGACGTCGCGATCCGGCTCGGGCGCCTCGAACAGTTCCAGGACCTGCCGTACCGGGGCGCGTGTCTTGCGACCTATGAAGTGCGGCCCGTGATCGCCCCGTCGCTGCTCGCCGCGGCCGGCCTGTCGCGCATCGATTCGCCCGACGTGCTGGCGCGCCTGCCGCAGCTCGGCCACACGCGGCTCGAGCGGATCGCCACCTGGACGCTCGCGGATCGCGACGGCAACCCGCACGCATTTCAACCGGGCGCCAAGCCGCGCTTGGTCGTCGACAACGCGTCGGTGCTGCGCGTGCTCGCGCGACAAGGCAGCGGCGTCGCGCTGCTGCCCGAATGGCTCGTGCGCGACGACCTCGCGAGCGGTGCGCTGGTCGACGCGCTCCCCGACTACCGGTTTCCGCCGCAGGCCGTCTACGCGCTGTACCCGTCGACCCCGCACGTGCCGCAGAAGGTGCGCGCGTGGGTCGACTTCATGAAGGCCTACCTGGCCTGAACGCGGCGGCTCAGCTGGCCGTCGCGCCCTCCCGCAGCCGCGCGTCGATCCGGCGCGCGATCGCCAGCAGGCGACGATCGCTGCCCCACGGCCCTTCCAGCATCAGTCCGACCGGCAGCCCCGTTTGCGCGGAGCACCCGGCCGGGATCGACACGGACGGCACGCCGGCGAGTGTCGCCGGCGACGTCTGGCGCACGACGCGCTCGAACAGCGCCGCGCCCTGCCCGGCCGTCATCGCGGCCACGTCGTTGAGCGACGGCGGCTCGCCCGGCACCGTTGGCATCGCGATGCAGTCGACCGGCGTGCCGAATGCGTCGTCGTACCAGTGCACGAGATGCCGACGGCACACGATCGCTTCCGCATAGGCGCCGGCATCGATCGGCGCGGACACGAACGACCGGAAGATGTCGCGCACGTCGTCGCTCCCGATCCGCTCGACGAACATCTCGAACGGAATGCCGAGCCGTTCCGCCGCGAAACGGCGCCAGTACCGGTTCGCCTCGAACGCGGCGATCGGAAAGCCGCATGCGGCGCTCGCCTCGTGCAGCGGCATCGCCGGCAGCGGCACGAGTGTCGCACCGGCCGCCGCGAACGACGCGAGCGCACGCTCGATGCAGGCCGCGACGCCCGGGTCGAGCGCGTCGAAGTAAGGCGCACCGGGCATGCCGATGCGCAGGCGGCGCCATTCGGGCGCGACGGCCGTGCTGTCGTCGCGCGTCAGCACGGCGTCGAGCAGCAGCAGGTCGTCGATGCCCTGGCCGATCGGTCCGACCGTATCGCGCGTGGGCGACAGCGACAGCACGCCGCGCGGCGAATAGCGCTGCGCGGACGGCCGCAGCCCGTACACGCCGCAGAATGCCGCCGGAATCCGCACCGATCCGCCGGTGTCGGTGCCGAGACCGAACGGGATGCCGGCCGCGACGGCCGCCGCCGTGCCGCCGCTCGACCCGCCGGCGATGCGCCGCGGGTCATGCGGATTGCCGACCGCGCCGAAATGCCGGTTGCCGCTCGTGATGCCGAATGCGAGTTCGTGCATGTTCGCCTTGCCCAGCGGCACCGCGCCGGCGTCGAGCAGGCGCCGCACCGTGAGCGCGTCTTCCGCCGCACGATAGCCGCTCACCGCCGGGCTCGCGCCGAGCGTCGGCATCGCGACGGTATCGAGGTTGTCCTTGATCACGAACGGCACACCGGCAAGCGGCAGCGCGTCGCCTTGCGCGACGCGAGCATCGACACGCTCGGCCGTGCGGCGCGCGAGATCGGCATCGACGTGCACCATCGCATTGAGCGGCGCGATCGCCGCGAGACGCGCGAGCGCGTCTCCGGCGACATCGACGGCACGCCGTCCGGCCGTGCGCACCGCATCGGCTATCTCGCGCACGCTGGCGCCGGCGGCAAGTGACTGGGAAGAAACGCGGTTCGGCTGTGTTGTCATGTTGTGTGCTGGACGCGAAATCGATCGGGAAATGCGCGGCGTGCAGCAGGCCCTGAGCGACACGCCGCGCGAACCGCGATGGTATCCCGGTGTGCGGCCGGCCGTCACGCGGTCGGCCGCACGCAGCGCACTACGCGTCGCGCGCTCGCTCGCGCGGGTCCGCCGCCGCGTCGACGGCCTCGACCGAGCGCGTCAGCCACGGCCCGATGTCCATCTCCTCATAGCGCACGAGCCGGCTCTTGCGTGCACGCCGATACGCGAACCAGATCGCGACGAACAGCGGAATCCACACATAGATCGACAGCACTTCCATCCAGTCGATGCGGGCCGCGAAGAACGCCTGGTAATCCTGCCCGAGCGAGATCACGATGCAGATCGCGATCGCGAACAGCGGACCGAACGGAAACCATTTCGCGCGATACGGCAACTGATCGAGACGGTAGCCCTGCTTCAGGAAGCCCTTGCGGAACCGGTAATGGCAGACCGCGATGCCGAGCCACGCGATGAAACCCGTAATGCCGACCGTATTCAGCAGCCACAGATAGATGCTCTGGTTGTTGGTCAGCGACGTGAGGAAACACAGCCCGCCGACGGCCATCGTCGCGTACAGCGCGTTGCGCGGCACGCCGCCCGGCGACAGCGTCGCGAACATCGCCGGCGCCCGCCCTTCCGATGCGAGGTTGTACAGCATCCGCGTCGCCGCGTAGGTGCCGGAATTACCGGCCGACAGCACGGCCGTCAGGATCACGAGATTCATTGCGCCGGCGGCGAGCGGAAAGCCCGCATGGCTGAACACCAGCGTGAACGGGCTGACGCCGATGTCGGTCACGTCGCTCTTCAGCAGGTTCGGATCCGTGTACGGCACGAGCAGGCCGATCACGAAGATCGCGAGCACGTAGAACAGCATGATCCGCCAGAAGATCTGCTTCACCGCGCGCGGGATCGTCTTGCGCGGATTCTCCGATTCGCCGGCCGTGATCCCGACCAGCTCGGTGCCGAGAAACGAGAATCCCGCGATCAGCGCGACGCTCATCATCGCGTGCACGCCGCCGACGAACGGCGCTTCGCCCGTCGTGAAGTTGCGCCAGCCGACCGGATGCCCGGTGCCGGAATGCCCGCTGGCTAGCACGCCGGCCGCGATCAGCAGCCCGGCCGCGATGAACGCGATCACGGTGACGACCTTGATCAGCGAGAACCAGTATTCCGATTCGCCGAAGCCGCGCACCGACAACGTATTCAGCAGGAAGATCAGCACGAGGAAGGCCGCGCCCCACCACACGCCCGGCACGGCCGGAAACCAGTAGCGCATCACGATCTGCGCGGCGACCAGCTCGATCGCGATCGTCACGGCCCAGCTATACCAGTAGGTCCAGCCGAGCGCGACGCCGAAGCCTTCGTCGACGTACTTTTCTCCGTAGATCGCGAACGAGCCCGACACGGGCATCAGCGCCGCCATCTCGCCGAGCCCCGTGACGACGAAGTAGACCATGATCCCGATCGCGAGATACGCGGCGATCGCCCCGCCCGGTCCCGCTTGCGCGACCGACGCGCCCGACGCGACGAACAGCCCCGTGCCGATCGAGCCGCCGATCGCGATCATCGCGATGTGGCGGCCCTGCAGACGGCGCTTCAACGTCGCCCCGGACGGCGCGGCCGTCTGCGCTGCCGCTTGCAATGCATCCATAGTGTTCACCTTGATTGATTCGGAATGCAAACCGATTGGCCTGGTCATTCGCATCGAAACCGGACCTTCCCGGCCGCGTCAAACGACGCTGCGCTTGATCGCCTGCAGTTCGGCCGTCGTCACGATCTTCTCGATCCGGAACCGCGGGCTTTCCAGCCACGCGTTCGCGATCCGCCGGTACTCGTCGAGATCCTCGCATGCGAGCCGCACGAGAAAATCGAATGTGCCGCTGACGAGCCAGCAATCGAGCACGGCCGGATTCGCCCGCATTTCATCCTCGAACGGCGCCTGCGAACGCCCGTGATCGGCCAGCACGATCTGCGCGATCACGACGATCGGCTTGGTCGCGCGCGGCGCGTTGATCACCGCGCGGTAGCCTTCGATCACGCCGAGCGCCTCGAGCCGCTCCACGCGCGCCTGGCAGGGCCGCGGCGTGAGGTTCACGAGCTCCGACAGCTTCCGGTAGGAAATCCGTCCGTCGGTGCGCAGGATGTCGAGGATCCGGAGATCGATCTTGTCGAGCTGCATCTTCTTGTCGGTCATCCGCGTTCGCTCCGGTCGGGTCGTGGCTGGTGCGCGGAACGTCTCCTGTTCCGCGCGGGGGCCACATTATCCGGCCGAAGCGGCCGCGCGCCAATCGGCTAGAACCGCAGCGACAAGCAGGTCAGGCCTCCATCCATCTTGCGGAACTCGCTCGTATCGATCACGTGCAGCGGCAGCCCGAGCGATGCGATCGCGTCGTGCACGCGAGGATAGCCGGCCGGCGTGATCAGCGTGCCGTTCACGCGCAGCGTGTTGCCCGCGTATTCGTCGGCGGCCGAGATTGCGATCCGGCGGTAGTCGGCGAACGCCGGGTGCGCGGCCAGCGCTTCGGTCACGAGCAGCGTGTCGTCGCCGAGCGCGTTGACGACCGACTTCAGGTGCAGGCCCGCGCCGACCGGCACCGCGACGACCGCATAACCGTAGCGCGACACGAGCGCTTCGAACGCGGCGATGCCTTCGGCGTCGGTGCGGCCGGTCAGGCCGATGTAGAAACGCCTGCCCACCAGCATCACGTCGCCGCCGTCGAGACGGCCGTCCTGCATCGGCAGCAGGTCGCGATGCGCGGCGAGCGCCGCTTCGATGTGCGCCGTCTCGCCGCGCCGCGCGGGCGCGCCGGGACGCGTGATCACAGCGAATTCCGGCGTCACGACGGCCACGTCCTCGACGAAATGCGAATCGGGAAATGCGTCCAGCGACGGCAGCTCGGTCAGCTCGACGCCGAGCGTGCGCAGCGCGTCGCAATACGCGTGGAACTGCGTGAGCGTCTTGTCGAAGTCGGGTGCGCCGAGTTCGGCGGTGGTCAGGCCCGCGCCACAGGACGGCGCGGGACGGCGAACGATCGCTTGCGTGAATTGCATCGGCTCCTCCTTGGTCATCGCCACACCCGTGCGGCGCACGGGGCAGCGGCGTTGTGTCCGGACCATTATCGGAAGCCAAATTGCGCAATTCGCGTCGATTTCGGCTGCGCCGACAGCCGATTGCGTCGAATTGCGCGCAGTACGCAGCGGATTCGGCAGACGACCGTTCGCCGCATCGCGAACGACCGCTTGCGTATGCGGCGCGCCCGTTACGCGCCGGGCCCGAACCCCATCTGCGAACGGCCGAGCGCCGTGAGATCGCCCTCCCCGCCGCGCCCGTCGAATTCGACCTCGAAATGATCGGCCGGGAAATCGGGCGGGCTCTCGCCGCGCAAGAACGCGGACTGCTGGCGCCGCAGGTACGCGTCGTTCTTCGCGCAGCCGGGCGCGGCCGCGATGTACATCACGTTGCTGTCGCCGCTGCCGCGATGCGCATCCTCGACCGCATGCACGACGTCGCCATGCCAGAACACCGCGTCGCCCGGCTCCATGTGCGGGATCGGCACCAGCCCGTCGAGCAGCAGCGCGTGCCACTCGGGCCGGATCGACAGCGCGCGGCCGGGACGCGCGCCGCACAGGTCGTCGTCGGCGACGTCGTCCTGCAGCGCGCGCAGCACGACATAGGCCATCGCGTTCGCGACCGGAATCAGTTGCAGCGTGCCGTCGCCGGGCCCCTGCGGCGTCAGCGCGGTCCAGCCCTGGAACGTGCGAAACATCGAACACACGGCCGGCGACGGAATCTCCTCGACGTCGGGACGGAATGCGGCGTCGAACGGGTCGTAATCGCGCCAGCGGCCGGCCAGCACGTGGCGATAGACCTGGCGGAAGTTCGCGCCGAGCCAGCGTTCGACGGAGCCGCCGTCGACATGCGGCGACAGCCCGAGCGACGTCGAACCCGGCGGCCGGCGGCGAATCCGGTCCGCATAGGCGGGCACCTGGTCGGGATCGAAATGCGTACGCGCGCCGTCCGCATGCCGCCACAAACGGTTCAGGAACACGCGCGCCTGCGTGAGCGCCGGCGACTGGCGCGCGGCCACCTGCGGCTTCGACCAGTAGACGCCGTAGATCTGCGGCTTGCCCGACGCGAGATTGCCGAAATAGCGATCCTCGGCGCGCGCATGCAGCCGGTCGGTGAAACGGTTCGAATCCAGATACGCGCCGATCTCGTCGTTCCAGTCGCGCGCCTGCCGCGCATCGAACACGCCGCGAATCACGACCGCACCATGCGCGCGGATCGCGGCAATCGCGTGCGGATCGACGGCGCCGCCCGCGATATCCGCGAACGGCACGACCGGAATCACGTCGCGGCCATGCGCATGCGCGCGGCGGATCGCGTCGACCTGCCGCGCGATGTCGCCTTCCAGCTCGCGGAACGTGACCGCATAACCGGGCAGGTCGGCGCGCAGCGCCTGTTTCGCCGCGCGGATCGCGGCGGGCAGATCGTCAATCGTCAGTTGCATCGTGTCTCCTCGCTGAAGCGTGTCGTGATGTGCTGCCAGCGTACGGCCGGCGCACGACCGCCATCACCGCTATCCGGTCAACTATCGATACAATCCTGACAACCGTGCATTACTCGGGACGATGGCAGACCACGCAGAGCTTGTTGCCGTCCGGGTCGCGGAAATATGCGCCGTAGTAGTCGCGGTGGTAATGCGGCCGCAGGCCCGGCGGCCCTTCGCAGGTACCGCCGTGCCGCAGCGCGAGCGCGTGGCAGCGATCGACGTGTGCGCGCGTCGGTGCGTCGAACGCGATCGTGTGGCCATTGCCCGGCTCGGGTGCGCGGCCGTCGAGCGGCTGGCCGAAGAAGAACAGCGGCCGGTCGGCGTCGGCCGGCATCCAGCCCGACCAGCCGTCCGGTTCGCGGAACTTCAGGCGCAACCCGAGTTCCGCGAACAGCGGCGCATAGAAATCGTAGGCGCGCGTCGTATCGCCGACGCCCACGCAAACATGTGAAAACATGGCATCGCTCCGTGGTAACGATCGCTGACGATCATGCCACGGCGCGCAGCCCGCGCCACCTGGAGGCCGCGATGAAACCGCAGTACGAGCACGTGACGTTCGCTCCCGGCTGTTCGATCCGCGTGTACCACCGCCAGCACGCGCGCATCCCGTTCGAATGGCACCGCCATCCCGAATACGAGCTGACGCTCACGCTCAACAGCCGCGGCCAGCGCTTCATCGGCGATCACGTCGCGCGCTACGCGGACGACGATCTGGTGCTCGTGCCGCCCAACCTGCCGCACACCTGGTCGTCGAACGCGCGCATCGATCGCGATGCGCGCGAAGTCGCGCTCGTCGTCTGGTTCGACGGCGACTGGGTGCGACGGCTTGCCGACTGCTGCCCCGAATACGCGCCGCTGCGCTCGCTGCTGCGGCGCGCGGCACCGGGCCTGTGCTTCGACGCGGACACGGCCCGCACGATGCGCGCGCGGCTGCCGAAGTTGCTCGACCCTTCGCCGCGCGTACGGCTCGCAGCCGCGCTCGACACGCTCGCCGATCTCGCGGAAGCCGACGGCGAGCCGCTCGCCACCGCGCATGCGTACGGCGGGCCCGACGGCACGACACCGTACACCGATGCGGCCGCGCCCGAAGCCGAGCGCCTCGATCGCGTGCTCGACGCGATCGACCGGCACTTCCACGAACCGCTGCGTATCGACGCACTCGCCGCTGCCGCGCACATGTCCGAGCGCACGCTGCAGCGCCTGTTCGTCCGGCATCTCGGCGAAAGCGTCGGTCGCTACGTGCAGAGGCTGCGGCTCGCGCATGCGTGCCGCCATCTCGTCGGCACCGACTGGCCGATCGCGACGGTCGCCGCGCGCTGCGGCATTCCGAATGCCGCGAACTTCAACCGCCAGTTCCTCGTCGCGCGCGGGATGACGCCCGGCGCGTACCGGCAGTTCTTCCTGCAGCACGGCCACGCGCCCGACGAAGATGCGCCGGCGCTCGATACGCGGCCGCCGTCGCTGGAGCGCCGCGCCGATCCTGCGCGCAAATGAAAACACCCCGACGGGCTGACCCGTCGGGGTGTCGTGGCGTTGCGATTGCCCGACGCGAGCGGCCTGTCGGCCGTCGCGCCGCACACGACTTAACGTGCGTTGATCGGCTTCGCTTCGCGCGGCGTATCGCCGATGAACAGCTGGCGCGGACGGCCGATCTTCTGCTCGGGATCGGCAATCATTTCGTTCCACTGCGCGATCCAGCCGACCGTACGTGCCATCGCGAAGATACACGTGAACATCGACGTCGGGATGCCCAGCGCGCGCTGGACGATGCCCGAGTAGAAGTCGACGTTCGGGTACAGCTTGCGCGACACGAAGTATTCGTCTTCCAGCGCGATCTTCTCGAGCTGCATCGCGAGCTTGAACAGCGGGTCGTCGTGCAGGCCCAGTTCGTTCAGCACTTCGTAGCACGTCTCGCGCATCAGCTTCGCACGCGGGTCGTAGTTCTTGTACACGCGGTGGCCGAAGCCCATCAGCTTCACGCCCGAATTCTTGTCCTTCACCTGCTTGATGAATTCGGGGATGTTGTCCGGCGAACCGATCTGCTCGAGCATGTTCAGCGCGGCTTCGTTCGCACCACCGTGCGCCGGGCCCCACAGACATGCGATACCGGCCGCGATACATGCGAACGGGTTCGCGCCCGACGAACCGGCCAGGCGGACCGTCGACGTCGATGCGTTCTGCTCGTGGTCGGCGTGCAGGATCAGGATACGGTCGAGTGCGCGGACGAGCACGTCGTTGACCTTGTACTCTTCGCACGGGTTCGAGAACATCATGTGCATGAAGTTCGCGCTGTACGACAGCGAGTTCTTCGGATACACGAACGGCTGGCCGATGCTGTACTTGTACGCCATCGCGACGAGCGTCGGCAGCTTCGCGATCATGCGGATCGCCGACACTTCACGGTGACGCGGGTCGTTGATGTCGAGCGAGTCGTGGTAGAACGCGGACAGCGCGCCGACCGCGGCGACCAGGATCGCCATCGGGTGCGCGTCGCGGCGGAAGCCACGGAAGAAGAAGTGCATCTGCTCGTGCACCATCGTGTGCTTCGTGACGGTGTCGACGAATTCCTTCTTCTGCGCCGCGTTCGGCAGCTCGCCCTTCAGCAGCAGGTAGCAGCTTTCGAGGAAGTCCGCGTTTTGCGCGAGGTTGTCGATCGGGTAGCCGCGGTACAGCAGTTCGCCCTTGTCGCCGTCGATGTACGTGATCGCCGAATTACAAGCTGCCGTCGACATGAAGCCCGGGTCGTATGTGAACTTGCCGGTCTGGCCGTACAGCTTGCGGATGTCGATTACGTCCGGGCCCATCGTGCCCTTGTAGATCGGCAGTTCGACGCTCGGCGAGTTGTCGCTGAACGATAGCGTGGCTTTAACATCAGACGGAGTCATGGCACATCCTCAATCGAAATAAAGAAACGGGATTCGATAACGGGCGTAACGCGTTACACGTTGCGCAGCATCTCCAACAGCCGGTGAATATCCGGGCTGTCTAGGTCGCCCTCTGGTTCCTTGCGCGCGAGGAGCAAGTCCATCAGGTCGTTGTCGCTCAGATCGAGCAGGCGCGACAACGCGCCTACGTCTGCATCGGTGAGGTCATGCTCGTATCTGCCGAAGAAACGCTCGAAGATGATGTCGTTTTCCAGCAGACCCCGCCGCGCGCGCCAGCGAAGGCGCGCGCGGCGGTGCGGGTCGGATTGATGCGAATCGTCGCTCATTGCACCCGGCCTTAAACCGCGCGGCGAACCATCAGTTCCTTGATCTTGCCGATCGCCTTCGTCGGGTTCAGGCCCTTCGGGCAGACGTCGACGCAGTTCATGATCGTATGGCAACGGAACAGACGGTACGGGTCTTCCAGGTTGTCGAGACGCTCGCCGGTGGCCGTGTCGCGGCTGTCCGCGATGAAGCGGTAAGCCTGCAGCAGGCCGGCCGGGCCGACGAACTTGTCCGGGTTCCACCAGAAGCTCGGGCACGACGTCGAGCAGCTCGCGCACAGAATGCACTCGTACACGCCGTCGAGCTCGTCGCGCTCTTCCGGCGACTGGAGGCGTTCCTTCTCCGGCGGCGGCGCGTCGTTGATCAGGTACGGCTTGATCGAGTGATACTGGTTGAAGAAGTGCGTCATGTCGACGATCAGGTCGCGCACGACGGGCAGGCCCGGCAGCGGACGCAGCACGATCTTCTGCGGCAGGTCGTTCAGGTTCGTCAGGCACGCGAGACCGTTCTTGCCGTTGATGTTCATCGCGTCCGAACCGCACACGCCTTCGCGGCACGAACGGCGGAACGACAGCGTCTCGTCCAGTGCCTTCAGCTTGACCAGTGCGTCGAGCAGCATGCGCTCGTGCTGGATCTCGAGCTCATACGTCTGCATGCGCGGCGCTGCGTCCTTGTCCGGATCGTAGCGGTAGACTTCAAAAATGCGTTTTGCCATTTCGGATTCCTTTGACTCGGCTTAGAACGTGCGCGGCTTCGGCGGCACGGATTCGACCGTCAGCGGCTTCATTTGAACCGGCTTGTAGTCGAGGCGATCGCCTTCGCTGTACCACAGCGTGTGGCGCAGCCAGTTCTCGTCGTCGCGGTGTTCGTAGTCGCTGTGTGCGTGCGCGCCGCGGCTTTCCTTGCGCGCTTCCGCCGACACCATCGTCGCGCGGGCGACTTCGATCAGGTTCTCCAGCTCGAGCGCTTCGACGCGCGCGGTGTTGAACACCTTCGACTTGTCCTTCAGGTGGATGCTTTCCACGCGCGCCTTCAGGTCGGCCATCTGGTCGACGCCTTCCTTCAGCAGTTCCGACGTGCGGAACACGCCTGCGTGCTTTTGCATCGTCGAGCGGATGTCGTTCGCGACGTCCTGCGTGTATTCGCCCGCCGTCGACTTCTCGAGCTTGTTCAGGCGCGCCAGCGAAAATTCGCCCGCGTCGGCCGGCAGCGGCTTGTGTTCCTTCTGGTTCTTCACGTGCTCGACGATGTGGTTGCCGGCCGCACGGCCGAACACCACGAGGTCCAGCAGCGAGTTCGTGCCGAGGCGGTTCGCGCCGTGCACGGACACGCACGAGCACTCGCCCACTGCGTAGAAGCCGTTGACCGGATCCTTGTGACCGCGCGACGTGCCGACGACCTGACCGTGGATGTTGGTCGGGATGCCGCCCATCTGGTAGTGGATCGTCGGGACGACCGGGATCGGTTCCTTGATCGCGTCGACGTTCGCGAACTTCAGCGCGATTTCGCGGATCGACGGCAGACGCTTCATGATCGTCTCGGCGCCGATGTGCGACAGGTCGAGCAGCACGTGATCCTTGTTCGGACCCACGCCGCGGCCTTCCTTGATTTCCTGGTCCATCGAGCGCGACACGAAGTCACGCGGCGCCAGATCCTTCAGCGTTGGCGCATAGCGCTCCATGAAGCGCTCGCCGTTCGCGTTGCGCAGGATGCCGCCTTCGCCGCGCACGCCTTCGGTGATCAGCACGCCCGCGCCGGCCACGCCGGTCGGGTGGAACTGCCAGAACTCCATGTCCTGCAGCGCGATGCCCGAACGCGCGGCCATGCCGAGGCCGTCGCCGGTGTTGATGAACGCGTTGGTCGATGCCGCGAAGATCCGGCCTGCGCCGCCCGTCGCGAACAGCGTCGTCTTGCCTTCCATGATGTAGACGTCACCCGTCTCCATCTCGAGGGCCGTCACGCCGAGCACGTCGCCGTCCGCGTCGCGGATCAGGTCGAGCGCCATCCATTCGACGAAGAACTGCGTCTTCGCCTCGACGTTCTGCTGGTACAGCGTGTGCAGCAGCGCGTGACCGGTACGGTCGGCGGCCGCGCAAGCGCGCTGGACCGGCTTCTCGCCGTAGTTCGCGGTGTGGCCGCCGAACGGACGCTGGTAGATCGTGCCGTCCGCGTTGCGGTCGAACGGCATGCCGAAGTGCTCGAGCTCGTACACGACGTTCGGCGCTTCACGGCACATGAATTCGATCGCGTCCTGGTCGCCGAGCCAGTCGGAGCCCTTGATCGTGTCGTAGAAGTGGAAGTGCCAGTTGTCTTCGCTCATGTTGCCGAGCGACGCGCCGATGCCGCCCTGCGCGGCCACCGTGTGCGAACGCGTCGGGAACACCTTCGACAGCACGCCGACCGACAGGCCCGCGCGCGACAGTTGCAGCGCCGCGCGCAAGCCGGAGCCGCCCGCGCCGACGATCACGACGTCGAACTTGCGACGCGGGAGGGAAGTTTTGATTGCAGCCATTCTTTACACTCTCCAGAGAATCTGCGCGGCGTAGCCCGCACATGCGAGCAGCCAGACGATGGTCAGCGATTGCAGCAGCAGGCGCACACCGACGGGCTTCACGTAATCCATCCAGATGTCGCGCACGCCGACCCATGCGTGGTAGAAGAGGGAAAGCAGCATCACGAAGGTCGCGAGCTTCATCCATTGCGCGGAGAAGATCGACGCCCAGCCTTCGTACGAGAAGTCGTGCGCGCCGAAGAACAGGACGAGCAGGATGACCGTGTAGACCGCCATGATCGTGGCGGTGATGCGCTGCGCGAGCCAGTCGCGCAGGCCGTAGTGCGCGCCGACGACGAGGCGCTTCGAGCCGATTCGGTTATTGGCTGCCATTTTCTTAGAATGCTCCGAACAGTTTGAGTGCCATGGCGATCGTCAGTGCGATCGAGACGACAAAGACGACGACTGCCGTCCGCTTGCCGCTTTCCTTCGTGACGGCGTCGTGGTTGACGTCCATCAGCAGGTGGCGAATGCCGGCGCAGAAATGGTGGAAGAAAGCCCAGGACAACGCGAGGACGATCAGCTTGACGACGATGTTGGAGAGGAAGGCCTTGAAGACTTCGAAGCTGAGCTCGGACGTCAGGCTCTGGTCGAACAGGAACAACAGGAACGGCAGGAACAAGAACAGCAGCGCACCGCTGACTCGATGGAGGATCGACAAAATCGCTGCCAGCGGCATGCGATATTTCATCGTGATATCGCCGAATCCGATGTTCCGGTATTCCGGTCTCGGTTTTCTTACTGCGTCAGTCATGCTAGACCCCTACTATGTTGTCACACTAATCCGCGATTTTAGCGCCTTTTTATATCGCGCTGCAGCGAAAGTCTGCTCTGGATAATTGCGCGAACGAGAACAAAGGCGGCCCGAAACGTGCTTCGCGAGCGTGGGAATCGCGAGGCACTCGGCCTGAACCGAACCGTCGTCAGCTCAAGTCATTCTGATAGTAGTACCCGGTTGTGACATACCAGCCGCGACGCACTTCCACCGGCCGGTCCCCGTATGTATAGGACACGCGCTCGACCGACAGCAACGGAAAACCCGCGGGCACGTGCAGCAGGTCGGCCACCGCCGGATCCGCCGCGACCGCACGGATCTTCTCCGTCGCGCGGATCATCCGCGTGCCGAACTCCGTCTCGAACATCGCGTAGAGCGGCCCCTTGTACTCGCTCAGCCGCTCGAACGTGAGGCCGCGAAACATCGCGCCCGGCAGCCAGATCTCGTCGAGCACCGTCACTTCGCTGTCGAACTCCAGCAGGCGGCGCACCTGCACGACGGGATCGGCCGGCTTCAGGTCGAGCTGCCGCGCGATCTCGGCCGGCGCACGCAGGCGCCGGCATTCGAGCAGGCGGCTCACGTGCGGGTGCTCGGCACCGTCGTCGGCGAGCAGGCGCAGGAAGCGGAACTGCGCGCGATCCTCGTTGTGCGTTGCAACAAAAGTGCCCTTGCCCTGCCGCCGGACCACGAGGTTTTCGGCGGCCAGCTCGTCGATCGCCTTGCGCACGGTGCCCTGGCTGACCTTGTAACGGGCCGCGAGCTCCACTTCGCTCGGGATGATCTCGCCCGGCTTCCATTCGCCGGTTTCGAGACTTTGCGTGATCAATGACTTGATCTGCTGGTATAACGGGCTGAACGTCGGCGACGGAGACGCCGCAGGCGAAGGTGCGGGATCGCTCGCGCCCGGCTGCCCTGGGCCGCCTGCGCCGGTCTGATTCGCGGTATTCGCCTGGTTCGATGTCATGGCGCGCATTTCATCACAAACCGCACTTTTTCGTCCACTCAATTTCCGCAAAACATCTGTCTTATATAAGACATATGATACCATTTGACTTTGCGCGTGACGGCTCCTACACTCCCGGTCGAGCAAGGGTTCGCGGGTGCAAAAGCGCGTCCCCGGCTACGTGCCACGGCCGTCTCCAGGTTCACCGCGTCTGCCATCGCGAGTCCTCCGCCCTGCTTCAATGCAACGTTACGCACAACGCGCATAGAATGGCGTTTTCGCTAGCGTCCAACGCTTCACCCGTCCTGGAGATTTTCAATGGCTAAGCCCGCAAAGCGCGTTGCCGTCACCGGCGCCGCAGGTCAAATCGCTTACTCCCTGCTGTTCCGCATCGCGAACGGCGACCTGCTCGGCAAGGACCAGCCGGTCATCCTGCAACTGCTCGACCTCCCGCAAGCCCAAGCCGCCGTCAAAGGCGTCGTGATGGAACTCGACGATTGCGCGTTCCCGCTGCTCGCGGGCGTCGTGATCACCGACGATCCGAAGGTTGCATTCAAGGATGCCGACGTCGCGCTGCTGGTCGGCGCACGTCCGCGCTCGAAGGGCATGGAGCGCAAGGACCTGCTGTCGGCGAACGCCGAGATCTTCACGGTTCAGGGCGCTGCGCTGAACGAAGTCGCGAGCCGCGACGTGAAGGTGCTGGTCGTCGGCAACCCGGCGAACACGAACGCGTACATCGCGATGAAGTCGGCACCGGACCTGCCGAAGAAGAACTTCACGGCCATGCTGCGCCTCGACCACAACCGCGCGCTGTCGCAGCTCGCCGCCAAGTCGGGCAAGCCGGTCGCGTCGATCGAGAAGCTCGCCGTGTGGGGCAACCACTCGCCGACGATGTACCCGGACTTCCGCTTCGCGACCGCCGAAGGCGAATCGATGCTGAAGCTGATCAACGACGACGTGTGGAACCGCGACACGTTCATCCCGACCGTCGGCAAGCGCGGCGCGGCGATCATCGAAGCGCGCGGCCTGTCGTCGGCAGCGTCGGCAGCCAACGCGGCGATCGACCACGTTCGTGACTGGGTGCTCGGCACGAACGGCAAGTGGGTCACGATGGGCATCCCGTCGGACGGCTCGTACGGCATCCCCGAAGACATCATCTACGGCGTGCCGGTCGTTTGCGAAAACGGCGAGTACAAGCGCGTCGAAGGCCTGGAAATCGACGCGTTCTCGCGCGAGAAGATGGACGGCACGCTGGCCGAGCTGCTCGAAGAGCGCGATGGCGTCGCCCACCTGCTGAAGAACTAAATTCGGCACCGTGACGGGCGGCCTCCGGGCAGCCCGTCATCGCAGGGCCGGCGCGCCGCCGGCCCTGCCGCCCGATCCGATCCGGGCACGTTTTGCCGCCTCGTGCGCACCGCGCACCGGCCCAGAACGCGCCCGAATCCGATTTTCTCCACGTTGACCCGCTTCCCTGACGTAGAAGAGATGGCCGCGCTCACTCCTGCACAAGTGCTGTACGACGGGGCGTCCCCGCCCGCGATCCTGCCATGCTGCGATCACTACGCGGGCAGCGAGAAGCTGATGCGCAAGTCGCTCGCGCTGCAGGCCGAAATGGGCCCCGTGTTCGACATCACGCTCGACTGCGAGGACGGCGCGGCCGTCGGCCAGGAAGCCGCGCACGCGGAACTCGTCGCCGAGCTGCTCGGCAGCGCCGAGAACCGCTTCGGGCGCGTCGGCGTACGGATCCACGACTTTTCCCACCCGCACTGGCGCGACGATGTCCGCATCGTGCTGCGCGCCGCGCGCGCGCCCGCCTACCTCACGCTCCCGAAGATCGCGAACGCCGCCGACGCGGCCGAAATGGCCGCGTTCATCGAAGGCACGCGCCGCGAGCTCGGCATCGCGCAGCCGATCCCGGTCGACGTGCTGGTCGAGACGCACGGCGCGCTCGCGCAGGCGGCCGGCCTCGCCGCGCTGCCGATGGTCGGCACGCTGAGCTTCGGGCTGATGGATTTCGTGTCCGCGCACCACGGCGCGATTCCTGACGCCGCGATGCGCTCGCCCGGCCAGTTCGAACACCCGCTCGTGCGCCGCGCGAAGCTGGAAATCGCCGCGGCCTGCCACGCGCACGGCAAGACGCCGTCGCACAACGTGACGACCGAGGTGCGCGACATGGGCGTCGTCGCCGCCGATGCACGCCGCGCGCGCGACGAATTCGCGTTCACGCGGATGTGGAGCATCCACCCTGCGCAGATCCGCCCGATCGTCGACGCATTCGCGCCGCGCACCGACGAGGTCGTGCTGGCCGCCGAGATCCTGCTCGCCGCGCAAGCCGCCGACTGGGGCCCGACGCGCCACGGTGATACGCTGCACGATCGCGCGAGCTACCGCTATTACTGGTCGGTGCTGCGCCGCGCGCGGGCCACCGGCCAGCCCGTACCGGCCGAAGCCGCACCGCTGTTCGGCCCGGCCGCCGCGGGCGACGCGCGATGAGCGCGCGCCGCCGGCCGATACACGAGTTTCATGCATTCACCGACGCGCGAACCGGACAGAGGTTTGCGAAACGACAAAAAACGTAACGGAGCCCGAAAACCTGATGTATGCGCGGCCAAATAGGTGAAAATAGCGGCCGCTGCGCGCTTTCGGGGCGCGTGCAGTTTCAAACCGGCCGGCAGCTTCGATTGCCGGCCCTTGTCAACTGATTATCGAAAGGTTCTGACTCCATGAAGAAACTCCTGATCGCTACCGCCATCGGCGCCTTGTCCGCCACGATGCTGGTGTCGGCTCCGAGCGCGTTTGCCCAGGGTACGACCACCACGACCGCGAAGAAGGCCACGGCCAAGCGCCCGGCGCCGGCCAAGCGCATCATCCCGCGCAGCAAGAAGGCGCAGGCGCGTGCCGCTGCCAAGGTCGATACGGTACCGGAAGGCGCGGTCAAGTGGACCTGTAAGGAAGGCCTGTCGTTCGACCTCGCCGGCGACATGAAGCGCGACCAGGTCGTCACGGTTCACTGGGCGAAGAAGAACTACAAGCTGCCGCGTCAGGCCACGACGACGGGCGCCGACACGTTCTACGATCCGGCAGCGGGCTTCAAGCTGGTCGTGATCCCGTCCAAGGCGATGCTGTTCTCCGACGCGAACGGCGGCGAGCGCCTCGCGGACGAGTGCGTGACGCCGGAAATGGCACAAGGCACGCCGGCACCGACGCAGTCGAACGAGCTGAAGCCGGCAACGAACTAAGCGCGTTCCCCCCGGCCCCTCGATGTCCGCCCCGGTCTCCAACGTCCGCCCTGCTCCGGATACGGTACTCGTCGATATCGTCGACTACGTGCTGAACACCGGCATCGACAGCGCGCTCGCGCTGGAGACGGCGTGTCATTGCCTGATCGACACGCTCGGATGCGGACTCGAGGCGCTGTCCTACCCTGCCTGCACCAAGCTGCTCGGCCCCGTCGTGCCCGGCACGATCGTGCCGAACGGCGCGAAGGTGCCCGGCACGTCCTTCCAGCTCGATCCCGTCCAGGCCGCGTTCGGCATCGGCGCGATGATCCGCTGGCTGGACTTCAACGACACCTGGCTCGCCGCCGAATGGGGCCATCCGTCCGACAATCTCGGAGGAATCCTGGCGACGGCCGACTGGCTCTCCCGCACGGCCGTCGCGGCCGGCCGGAAGCCGCTGCTCATGCGCGACGTGCTGGTCGCGATGATCCAGGCCCACGAGATCCAGGGCTGCCTCGCACTCGAGAATTCATTCAATGCGGTCGGGCTCGACCACGTGCTGCTCGTGAAGGTCGCGTCGACGGCCGTCGCCGGCCGGCTGCTCGGGCTCACACGCGACGAGCTGATCAACGCGGTATCCAACGCGTTCGTCGACGGCCACGCGCTGCGCACCTACCGCCACGCACCGAACACGGGCTCGCGCAAGTCGTGGGCGGCCGGCGATGCCACGTCCCGCGCGGTGCGCCTCGCGCTGATCGCGAAAACCGGCGAAATGGGCTACCCGTCGGTGCTCACCGCAAAAACCTGGGGCTTCTACGACGTGCTGTTCGACGGGCAGCCGTTCCGCTTCCAGCGCCCGTACGGCACGTACGTGATGGAGAACGTGCTGTTCAAGATCGCGTTCCCCGCCGAATTCCACGCGCAAACGGCCGCCGAGGCCGCGATGCAACTGCATGCGCAGCTTGCCGCAGCGGGGAAATCGACCGACGACATCAGCCGGATCACGATCCGCACCCATGCGGCCGCGATCCGCATCATCGACAAGCAGGGCCCGCTCGCCAATCCGGCCGACCGCGACCACTGCATCCAGTACATGGTCGCCGTGCCGCTGCTGTTCGGCCGGCTGAGCGCGGCCGATTATGAAGATTCGGCCGCGGCGGACCCACGCATCGACGCGCTGCGCGCGAAAACCGTGTGCGTCGAGGATCCGCAGTTCACGAAGGATTACCACGATCCGAACAAGCGATCGATCGCGAATGCGCTGACGATCGAGTTCACGGACGGATCGAAACTTGCCGAAGTGGCGGTCGAATACCCGCTCGGCCACAAGCGACGCCGCGCGGACGGCATCCCGCTGCTGGTCGAGAAGTTCCGGACCAACCTCGCCCGCCGCTTCCCGGCAAAGCAGCAACAAGCGATTCTCGACGTGTCGCTGGACCAGGCAAAGCTCGAAGCGATGCCGGTCAATGAGTACGTCGACTTGTATGTGATATAGCCGTCATCTACAGGACACGTTGTTTCCTAGCCTTAAACCCAGGAAAATCACCATGGCCCACAATCTCCACAAGACCCTCAAGGAATTCGACAGCGGTTCCGGCAAAGGCAAGTTCTACTCGCTGCCGCAACTCGGCAAAGAGCTGAAGACGAAGATCGAGCGCCTGCCGGTGTCGATCCGTATCGTGCTCGAGTCCGTGCTGCGCAACTACGACGGCAAGAAAATCACCGAAGAGCACATCGCGCAGCTCGCGAACTGGAAGCCGACCGCGAAGCGCGTCGACGAGATTCCGTTCGTGGTGTCGCGCGTCGTGCTGCAGGACTTCACGGGCGTGCCGCTGCTCGCCGACATCGCGGCCATGCGCGGCGTCGCCGAGCGCACGGGCAAGAACCCGAAGAAGATCGAGCCGCTGGTCCCGGTCGATCTCGTCGTCGACCACTCGGTCCAGATCGACTACTTCCGCCAGAAGGACGCGCTCGACCTGAACATGAAACTGGAATTCCAGCGCAACAACGAGCGCTACCAGTTCATGAAGTGGGGCATGCAGGCATTCGACACGTTCAAGGTCGTGCCGCCGGGCGTCGGCATCGTCCACCAGGTGAACCTCGAATATCTCGCGCGCGGCGTCCACAAGAAGGCGGACGGCGGCGACACCGTGTACTACCCGGATACCCTCGTCGGCACGGACAGCCACACGACGATGATCAACGGCATCGGCGTGGTCGGCTGGGGCGTGGGCGGCATCGAAGCCGAAGCCGGCATGCTCGGCCAGCCGGTGTACTTCCTGACGCCGGACGTCGTCGGCGTCGAGCTGAAGGGCAAGCTGCGCGAAGGCGTGACGGCTACCGACCTCGTGCTGACGATCACCGAAATGCTGCGCAAGGAAAAGGTCGTCGGCAAGTTCGTCGAGTTCTTCGGCGAAGGCACGAAGTCGCTGTCGCTACCGGACCGTGCAACGATCGGCAACATGGCGCCGGAATACGGCGCGACGATGGGCTTCTTCCCGGTCGACGAAAAGACGATCGACTACTTCGAAGGCACGGGCCGCACGAAGGCGGAAATCGCCGCGTTCGAAAACTACTTCAAGGCGCAGAAGCTGTTCGGCATCCCGAAGGCCGGCGACATCGACTACACGAAGACGGTGACGCTGGATCTCGCGACGGTCGCACCGTCGCTGGCCGGCCCGAAGCGCCCGCAGGACCGCATCGAGATCGGCAACGTCAAGTCGACGTTCACCGACCTGTTCTCGAAGCCGGTCGCGGAGAACGGCTTCGCGAAGAAGGCGGACGACCTGAACACGCAGTACACGACGAGCAACGGCGTCGACGTGAAGAACGGCGACGTGCTGATCGCCGCGATCACGTCATGCACGAACACGTCGAACCCGAGCGTGCTGCTGGCCGCCGGCCTGCTTGCGAAGAAGGCCGTCGAAGCCGGCCTGACCGTCGCACCGCACATCAAGACGTCGCTCGCGCCGGGATCGCGCATCGTCACCGAGTACCTGACGAAGACGGGCCTGCTGCCCTACCTGTCGAAGCTCGGCTTCGAAGTCGCGGCCTACGGCTGCACGACCTGTATCGGCAACGCGGGCGACCTGACGCCGGAACTGAACGAAGCGATCACGAAGAACGACATCGTCGCGGCAGCCGTGCTGTCGGGCAACCGTAACTTCGAAGCACGTATCCACCCGAACATCCGCGCGAACTTCCTCGCATCGCCGCCGCTCGTCGTCGCGTACGCGATCGCCGGCAACATCACGCGCGACCTGATGACCGAGCCGGTCGGCAAGGGCAAGGGCGGCCGCGACATCTACCTCGGCGACATCTGGCCGACGAGCGACGAAATCCACGCGCTGCTCAAGTTCGCGCTCGATCCGAAGAAGTTCGAGGACAACTACTCGAAGCTGACCAAGAAGGGCGACCTCTGGAGCAAGATCGAGGGCGAATCGGGCCAGGTCTACGACTGGCCGAAGTCGACGTACATCGCCGAGCCGCCGTTCTTCGGCAACGACTTCTCGATGGAACCGGCCGCTTCGATCCCGTCGGTCAAGGGCGCGCGCGCACTGGGCATCTTCGGCGACTCGGTCACGACCGACCACATCAGCCCGGCAGGCTCGATCAAGGAAGATTCGCCGGCCGGCAAGTGGCTGAAGGAAAACGGCGTGCAGAAGGCCGACTTCAACAGCTACGGCTCGCGCCGCGGCAACCACGACGTGATGATGCGCGGCACGTTCGCGAACGTCCGGATCAAGAACCTGATGATCCCGGTGAAGGCAGACGGCACGCGCGTCGAAGGCGGTCTGACGATCCACCAGCCGAGCGGCGAACAGCAGTCGATCTACGACGCGGCAATGCAGTACATCGCTGCCGACACGCCGACCGTCGTGTTCGCGGGCGAAGAGTACGGCACGGGCTCGTCGCGCGACTGGGCCGCGAAGGGCACGCAACTGCTCGGCGTGAAGGCTGTGATCGCACGCAGCTTCGAGCGGATCCACCGCTCGAACCTGGTCGGCATGGGCGTGCTGCCGCTGCAGTTCAAGGGCTCGGACAGCGTCCAGTCGCTCGGCATCACCGGCGACGAGACGTACGACATCGAAGGCCTCGGCGACGACTTCAAGCCGCAGCAGGACGTCACGCTCGTGATCAACCGCAAGAACGGCGAAACGCAGCGCGTGCAGGTGCTGCTGCGCATCGATACGCCGATCGAAGTCGACTACTACAAGCACGGCGGTATCCTGCCGTTCGTGCTGCGCTCGCTGCTCGCAGCGTAAGCGCCCTGCTTTTGCAGGTGCCGCAGCCGCCTCGCGGGCGGTTGCGGCCGATTTGGATGCCCGACCTCGTGTCGGGCTTTTTTTGCCTGCGCGTTACGTGATGCCGTTGCTTATTCGGCGCGTCACGCCGCCTTGTCGTCGCGCGTCTTCGCGCCCGCTCCTCGCGCGTTCTTCTTCAGGTGGGTGCGGTTGTATTCGATCGCCGCGCGCACGAGGGTCTTCAGCGCCCGCTTGTCGATCCGGTCGCCTTCGAAGAAATCGATCGCCCGTCGCGCATTGCCTTCGAGGCCATCATTGAACAGCCCGCCAGGATCGGGCAGATGCGCGCCGTGCATGAACGTCAGCTTCACCTTGCCCTTGTGCGCGTTCGCGACCGCGATCATTCCGTCTCGCGACCACACGGGGCTGCCCATCCATTTCCATTCCTCGACGATGCCGTCGTCGGCAGCGAGGATCGTCTGGCGGAGGTCGGCGAAGAGCGGGCCGCGCCAGTCGGCAATGCCGGCGATCAGCGCGTCGATGCGCTCCGACGGTTGAAGGTCCGATGCACTCATGCGCGAGCCTCCGTGCGTTCGTCGGGGCGGGCCAGCACCTGTTCCAGCGACTCGAAGAACCGCACCCAGCCGTGCTGCGCGCCGCGGTATGCCTGCTCCTGATCCGCGCGGAAGCCGACCTGCTCCATGCGCAGGTGCGTGCCGGCCGGCGTCGGCGTGAGCGTCCACGTGACGACGCTTTCGAGGCCGTAAGCGGCCCACGTGTAGGACAGCGCCCGCGGCGGCTCGATCGTCAGGACCGTGCAGTCGACCGAGCCCCAGTCCGCGCGGAAGCTGAATGCGCGGCCCGCGACGGGCTCGAAGTCGCTCTTCATCAACCACGCCTCGATCAGGTGCGGTTGCGTGAGCGCGCGCCAGATCTTCTCCGGCGGATGGGGCAGTTCCCGTTCGACGACGACGGAGCGCGTTTCGGTAGTGGCTTGGTTCATTACTGATCCATCCTTTTGAGCAGATCTTCGAGGGCGTCGAACCGGCTCTGCCAGAAGCCTGCCATCTGGCTCGTCCAGTCGATCAGCGGGGCCAGCGCTTGCGGCTGTGCGCTGTAGTGCGTCTGCCGGCCTTCGTGACGGTCATTCACGAGCCCGGCCTGCTTCAGTACGCCGAGATGCTTCGACACGGCCGGCTGCGAGACGCCCGCATGGGCCGTCAGCGCGGCAACCGTCAGCTCGCCCTCCTCGCACAGCCGCTCGAAAAGCGCGCGGCGCGTCGGATCGGCAAGCGTCCTGAAAAGCATGTCGTGAGCGGTCTGCATGTCCTGATTCATAACCCGTTGGTTATGGGTTGAAGGATATCTGCTGAACGGCAAGAGTCAAGGAGGAATTTCGCGGATGTCGATGCACGCCGCTGACGCATGCGACGCGCTTCGCGTCGCGCGCAGTCGCGCCGGAAGCGGGCTGGCCGAAGACATCGCGCGCCACCGGACCACGCCTGATTCGCCCGTCCGGATTCGAGTATTCGCTCTAATTCGCGACGGCGGCCTTGCGTCCGAAAGCCGCCTGCAAGACTGGGCCGCGCGCTGTTCCACAGTTCGGGAAACGTTTGCTATCGGCCGGCCCTGTTTTTGTGCATGCGCGAAGCGGCTCGGCCCGCATCGCATCGTTTGACCACATAGTGCGACTCGGCCGGCGTCCACGTCCGGTCGCGAAGCACGCATGCGTATGCCGGTCCGCGACGTCATCGAGCACGTTCCGGCGTTGCGACGAACGACTCATGCGCGCGAACGTCGCGCATCGTCGTGCCGTCGTGTCGCGAACCGGTTCCCTCGTCGGCACCCGCCGCTCGCCGCGTTCACCGCGCATTACGCGCGATTCCGCACGCCGATGTCAGAACTGACAGCTATGGAAACTGGCAGCTACCTGAACGGCACCGACGCCCTACGCTCGTCACCGCTCGCGGCCCCACAAGGGTCGGGGGCTCCAGTAACGTCGTCTCTCCTAAAAAGGACTCCCGATGAAAAGGAACGCCCGGTTTGCCCTGCCCCTTCCGTCGCCCCGCCGCCTTGCATGCGTGTGGCCGCTCTTGCTCGCCGCCGGCGCCGCACACGCGACGACGGACTGGGTCGATACCCACACGAAGGCCTTTCTGACCGGCCCGCAGTTGATGGCGCGCAGCGCAGCGCCGTCGCTCGAACTCGCGGCCGGCGAGACGACGGACGTCGTCGTCAGCCTGAAGCTGCGCAACGCCGCGCAGCTCAAGCAACTGGCGCGCGACGTGAATCGGCCCGGCAGCGCGCATTACCGCCAGTACCTGACGCACGAGCAGTTCCTCGCCAGCTACGCGCCGACCGACGCGCAGGTGAAGTCGGTCGTCGACTATCTGCGCAAGAGCGGCTTCGTGAACATCGAGGTCGCGCCGAACCGGCTGCTGGTGTCCGCGCGCGGCACGGCCGGCACGGTGAAGACCGCGTTCAACACGTCGCTCGTGCACTTCGAGTACGCGGGCCGCTCGGGCTTCGCGAACGCATCGACCGCACAGGTGCCGCGCGCGCTCGGCGACGTCGTCGGTTCGGTGCTCGGGCTGCAGAGCGTCGCGCGTGCACATCCGATGCTGCGCGTCGGCAACGTGGCGAAGTCGCAGGCGCTCGCGGCCGGCATGGCCACCGGCCACTATCCGAAGGAATTCCCGGGCCTGTACAACGCGACCGGCGTGCCTACCGCGGCCGGCGTGACGGTCGGCATCATCACGATCGGCGGCGTGTCGCAGACGCTGCAGGACCTGAAGCAGTTCACGTCGAGCAACGGTTACGGCACGGTGTCGACGCAGACCGTCATGACCAACGGCACGAGCGGCAGCTACAGCGACGACCAGGACGGCCAGGGCGAATGGGATCTCGACAGCCAGTCGATCGTCGGCTCGGCCGGCGGCCAGGTCGGCAAGCTCGTGTTCTACATGGCCGACCTCAACGCCTCGGGCAACACGGGCCTCACGCAGGCGTTCAACCGCGCGGTGTCGGACAACACCGCAAAAGTGATCAACGTGTCGCTCGGCTGGTGCGAAACCGACGCGAACGCCGACGGCACGATCGACGCCGAGGAACAGATCTTCACGACGGCCGCGGCGCAAGGCCAGACGTTCTCGGTATCGTCGGGCGACGAAGGCGTGTACGAGTGCAACAACCGCGGCTATCCGGACGGCTCGAACTACACGGTGTCGTGGCCGGCTTCGTCGCCGCACGTGCTCGCGATCGGCGGCACGACGCTCTACACGACGTCGGCGGGCGCGTTCTCGAACGAAACGGTGTGGAACGAAGGGCTCGACGGCAACGGCAAGCTGTGGGCGACGGGCGGCGGCGTCAGCACGATCCTGCCCGCGCCGTCGTGGCAGTCGGGCAGCAACCGCCAGTTGCCGGACGTGTCGTTCGACGCCGCGCAAAGCACGGGCGCGTACATCTACAACTACGGCCAGTTGCAGCAGATCGGCGGCACGAGTCTCGCCGCGCCGATCTTCACGGGCTTCTGGGCGCGCATGCTCGCGGCGAACGGCACGGGCCTCGGTTTCCCGGCCAGCAACCTGTATCGCGCGATTCCGTCGAACCCGTCGCTCGTGCGCTATGACGTCGTATCGGGGAACAACGGCTATCAGGGCTATGGCTACACCGCCGGCACCGGCTGGGATCTGACGACCGGCTTCGGCAGCCTGAACATCGCGAACCTCAACCAGTTGATCAAGTCGGGCGGGTTCTGAGCGATGCGTAAAGGCCGGCGCACGGCAGTGGTTTGCCGCGCGCCGGCTTTGTTGCGTTCAGGTCACGCTGCATTCGCGCATCACCCTACTCCGTCGCCGGCTCCTTCACACGCTCCGGCGCGGCCGGCACACCGTTCCGATGCGACGACGCAAACAACCGCAACCCGCTCGCGACGCTCGCGGCCCCGGCGAATCCCGCACCGAGCATCAACGCCAGCGTCGGCCCGTGACGCCCCGCGATCCCGAACGACAGCGCGACGAGCGCAGCACCGGTCGCCTGCCCGATCAGCCGCGCGGTCGCGATGATCCCGCTCGCGCCACCGCTGCGCTCGGGCGGCGCGCTCGACATCAGCGCCTTCAGGTTCGGCGACTGGAAGAAACCGAAGCCCGCGCCGCACAGCATCATTCGCCAGCCGATGTCGAATACGTTCGGCGACACAGGCAGTGCAGCGAGCGACACCATGCCCGCGCTCAGCAACGCAAGCCCGATCGCGCCGAGCAGGCCGGGCGGGTATCGATCCGACAGGCGGCCCGCGATCGGCGCGGCAAGCGCGACGATCGCCGACCACGGCGTCATCAGGAACCCCGTCTCGACCGCGTTGCGATGCAGGACGGTTTCGAAATAGAACGGCAGCGACACGAACGCGAGCCCCTGCGCGGCGAACGCGCACACGGCGGTCAGCGCGGACAGCGTGAACACGGGCCGGCGAAACAGGTCGATCGGCAGCATCGGCGCCGGGTGCCCGGCCTGGCGGCGGATCAGCAGCCAGCCGAACACCAGCGCGACCGCCGCCGCCGCGAGCACGATACGCAGCGGCCCGCGCTGTGCGAATTCACCGAGCGCGAAGATCAGCGATGCGAACGTGATCACGTTGAACAGCGCGGCGACCGGATCGAACGCATGCTTGCCGCGCGCCGTCTGCGGCAGCGACGGAATCGCCGCTGCAAGCGCGAACACGCCGAGCGGCACGTTCACCGCGAACAGCCACGGCCATGCGGCGACCGACAGGATCAGCGACGCGATCGTCGGCCCCACCGCGAACGACACGCCGACGACGAGCGCGTTGAAGCCGACGCCGCGCCCGAGCCGGTGCGCGGGAAACAGGCCGCGGATCAGCGCGACGTTGACGCTCATGATCGCGCTCGCGCCGAAGCCCTGCACGATCCGCGCGGCCGTCAGCATCGGCAGCGTCGACGCGAGCGAACAGCCGAGCGATGCGAACGTGAACACCGCGAGCCCGGCGATATACACGCGTTTGTGGCCAACGATGTCGCCGAGCGACGCGAACGGCAGCAGCGTCGCGACCATTGCGAGCTGGTACGCATTGATGATCCACACGGACGCAGCCGGCGACGCATGTAGGTCGGCGGCGATCGCGGGCAGCGCGGTGTTCGCGATCGCGGTGTCGAGCGTCGCGAGCGCGACGGCCAGCAGCACGGCGGACATCGCGCGCCAGTTGACGGCCGGCTCCCGGGCGCCGGCGGAGGATGCGAATTCGGACAAGATGAGGCTCGGCTGACGAGCGACGCGCGGCGTCGCGGATTGAGCTGCGCGACGGCGTGCGTTCCGGACCGCAAGACCGGCGCGCGCTGCCGCGATCCGTATTGTTGCAGAGCCGTATCGAACGTGCAGGCGGCCGCCTCGTCAGTCAGCGAAACGAAAGCTTGTGCAATGCCGCGCTTAACGCGCGGCATCGTTGAGCGCACAACGATCTACGATCCGGCGAGCGCCGGGTTGCCTTCCGGGCTCGTGCCCGGCTTCATCGTGTCGGCGCTGGCGGCCGGCCCGGCCGCGTCTGCCGGCGGCACCGCGCATCGGAATCGCGCCGATGCGCGGCGTGCGTGCACCGCCGTCGCGCCAGATCGGATCAGGTCACCGCGCGCCGCGCATTGCGTCCGCGCAGCCATTCGAGCGCGAGCAGCAGGCTCGTCGAGAAGATGATCAGGATCGTCGCGAGTGCGGCGATCGTCGGGCTGATGTTCTCGCGGATGCCCGTGAACATCTGGCGCGGCAGCGTCGTCTGGTCCGCGCCCGCGAGGAACAGCGTGACGACCACTTCATCGAACGACGTCGCGAACGCGAACAGCGCGCCCGACATCACGCCCGGCGCGATCACCGGCAGCGTCACGCGGAAAAACGTCGACACCGGATTCGCGCCGAGCGACAGGCTCGCGCGCACGAGATTGTGGTTGAACCCCTGCAGCGTCGCGGCGACCGTCGTCACGACGAACGGCACGCCGAGCGCTGCGTGCGCGGCGATCAGCCCCGTATAGGTATTCGCGAGCCCGAGCGGCGCGAAGAACAGGTACATGCCGACGCCGACCACGACGACCGGCACGATCATCGGCGACAGCAACACGGCCATCAGCAGCCCCTTGCCGCGGAAGTCGGCCTTCGTGAGACCGATCGCGGCGAGCGTGCCGAGCACGGTCGCGACGACGGTTGCCGACGGCGCGACGATGAAGCTGTTCTTCGCGGCCATCCGCCACTCGTCCGACGCGATCAGGTTCTCGTACCAGCGCATCGAGAAGCCCGGGATCGGATAGACGAGGAACGTGCTCGACGAAAACGACAGCGGCACGATCGCGAGCACCGGCAGGATCAGGTACAGCAGCGTCAGCACGACGAGCACGCGCAATGCGACGTACCACGCGCGCTCGACGAACGACATGTGCGGCGCGAACAGCGGCCTGGCGAGCAATTTCATGGTCGGATTCCCTTTCCCGTTTCCTGGTGCGTGGCGCTCAACCGAGGCTCACGTTGGTGCGCGTGAAGCGCCCGTACACCGCGTACAGCACGAGCGTCGCCGCGAGCAGCAGCCCGCCGAGCGCGCACGCCATGCCCCAGTTGATCGTCACGTTCGTGAAGTACGCGACGTAGTAGCTGACCATCTGGTCGTTCGGCCCGCCGAGCAGCGCGGGCGTGATGTAGTAGCCGATCGCGAGGATGAACACGAGCAGCGCGCCCGCGCCGATGCCCGGATAGGTCTGCGGCACATACACGCGCCAGAACGCGGCGAACGGATGGCTGCCGAGCGACACGGCCGCGCGCTGGTAGGTCGGCGGGATCGACTTCATCACGCTGTACAGCGGCAGGATCATGAACGGCAGCAGGATGTGCGTCATCGAGATATACACGCCGACGCGGTTGAACAGCAGCGTCAGCGGATGCGAGATCAGCCCGCTGCCGATCAGCGCCGTGTTGATGAGCCCTTCGCTTTGCAGCAGCACGATCCACGCGGCGACGCGCACCAGCACCGAGGTCCAGAACGGAATCAGCACGAGAATCATCACGAGGTTCGCGCGCCGCTCCGACTGCGTCGAGATCCAGTATGCGAGCGGGTAGCCGAGCAGCAGCGCGAACAGCGTGACGGCGACGCCGATCACGAACGTGCGGCCGAAGATCGAGAGATAGATCGACTGGTCGGGATCGGCCTGCACGATGTGGCCGAAGCCGTCCTGTTTGTGGTCGAGCGCGGCGAGCAGGTAGAACGGCGACACCTGGCTGCCGTTCTTCGCGATCGACTGCCAGTACGCGAGCTCGCCCCAGCGCGAGTCGAGCTCGATGAATTTCGCGCGCGTCTGCGCGGGCGTCAGCGTCGCGTCGTTGTCGCCCTTCAGCGGCATCGCTCGCGCCGTCTTCGCGACGAGCGAGCGATAACCGGGAATCTCGGTGTTCAGGCGCCGCGCGAGTGCGCCCATCGCCTCGCTGTCGGCCACCTTCGTCATGTCGGCCGCGAGCGCGACATACGCGGCGTCGGCCGGCGGTGCCTTGCGGTCCCAGCCGGACAGCGCGGCGACCGTGTTCGGCAACGCGGTCGCGATCTCGGGGTTCTGCACCGCGCGCGTGAGCAGCGTGCCGATCGGTACCACGAAGATCAGCAGCAGGAAAATCGCGAGCGGCGCGACCAGCAGCAGCGCCATCGTGCGCTTGCGGGACTCGGCGGCCTTCAGCTCGCGCTTGAGCGCGGCTGTCGACGGCGAGGAAGGCGCGATCGTCATCGTATTCAACGGTTCTCTCCGGCCGGGCACGCTCCGGCGGAATGCCGCGCGACGCGAACGAAGCGCCGCGCGGCCGGTTGCATCAGGATGCCTGAACGGTTACTTCGTCGCCCACGCGGCGAAGCGCTGCTCGAGCTCGTCGCTGTGGTCGGTCCAGAAGCCGATATCCTCCAGCACCGCGTTCTTGCCGTTGGCCGGCGAGTTCGGTAGGTTCGCGAGCGTCTTCGCGTCGAGCGACTTGATCGCGGCCACGTTCGCGGGGCCGTACGCGATGTGCTGCGCATACGCCTGCTGCGGCTTCGGCGTCAGCGAATACGCGATGTACTGCTCGGCCAGCGCCTTGTTCGGCGAGCCCTTCGGAATCGCCCAGTAGTCGAGGTCGTAGATGCTGCCGTTCCACACGACCTTCAGGTTCTTGCCTTCCTTCTGCGCGGCGTCGATGCGGCCGTTGTACGCGGTCGACATCACGACGTCGCCGGCGACGAGGAACTGCGGCGGCTGCGCGCCCGCTTCCCACCACTGGATGTACGGCTTCAGCTCGTCGAGCTTCTTGAACGCGCGGTCCTGGCCGGCCTTCGTGCCGAGCACCTTGTACACGTCCTTCGTCGCGACGCCGTCGGCCATCAGCGCGAATTCGAGGTTGTAGCGCGCGCCCTTGCGCATCCCGCGCTTGCCGGGGAATTTCTTCACGTTCCAGAAATCAGCCCAGCCGGTCGGTGCCGACTTCAGCTTGTCCGCGTTGTACGACAGCGCCGTCGACCACACGAAGAAGCCGACGCCGCACACTTGCGGCGATTCCGGAATCAGGTCGGACTTCTTCGCGATCTTCGACCAGTCGAGCTTCTCGTACAGCCCTTCGTCGCAACCGCGGTTCAGGTCGCCCGACTCGACTTCGACCACGTCCCAGTTGACGTGCTTCGCCTCGACCATCGCCTTCACTTTCGCCTGCTCGCCGTTGTATTCGACGGCGGTGACCTTGTTGCCGGTCGCCTTCTCGAACGGCTGGTTGAACGCGGCCTTCTGCGCGTCGCCGTTCGCGCCGCCGAAGTTGACGACCGTGAGTTCGGCGGCCGTTGCCGATGCGCCGACGACGGCGAGCGCCAGTGCCAGCGCGGTGCGGCGCGCGGTAAAGCTTGCTCGTTTCATGATGGTTCCTCTCCTCTCGTGGTGGAAGTGGGCAGTTGTTGTTGACGACGTGCTGCGGTAAATCGGGGAAACCCTGCTCACGCGAACACGCGCAGGTGCTCGGGCGCAAATGCGAGCGAAACCGGCGCGCCGGGCGAGAACGCGTCGAGCGCGCCGGTGCCGAGCGGCACCTTCACGAAGCATTCGTCCTGGCCCGGCAGCGCGCAGCGCATGCGCACGTGATCGCCGAAATAGATGAGGCTGCGTGCCTCGCCGGTCAGCCGGTTCGCGGCCGCGCCGTTCGCATGCCCGTTCGCGCCGTGCGCGGCGAGGCTCATGCGTTCGGGGCGAATGCACGCGACGGCCGACGCGCCCTCGGCGGCTTCGCCGATATGGCGGCCGACGAGCTGCGTGCCGTCGTCGAGCCGGAACTCGCAGAATTCGCCGTCGACGCGCGCGATGGTGCCGCGCAGCCGGTTGCTGTCGCCGATGAAGTTCGCGACGAATTCGTTGCACGGCGATTCGTACAGGCGGTCGACGGTGTCGAGCTGCTGCACGATGCCCTTGTCGAACACCGCCACGCGATCGGACATCGTCAGCGCCTCGCCCTGGTCGTGCGTCACGTACACGAAAGTCACGCCGAGCTTCTCGTGCAGCGCCTTCAGTTCGTACTGCATGTGTTCGCGCAGTTGCTTGTCGAGCGCGCCGAGCGGCTCGTCCATCAGCACGAGCTTCGGCTCGAACACGAGCGCACGCGCCAGCGCGATGCGCTGCTGCTGGCCGCCCGACAACTGCGCCGGATAGCGTTTCGCGAAGCGCTCCATCTGCACCATCTTCAGCGCATGCGCGACGCGCTCCGCGCGCTCGGCGGCCGGCAGCTTGCGCACGGTCAGCGGATACGCGACGTTCTGCTCGACCGTCAGGTGCGGGAACAGCGCGTAGTTCTGGAACACCATGCCGATGTTGCGCTTGTGCGGTGGCACGTTGTTCAGGAGTTCGCCGTCGAGGCGGATCTCGCCGCCGGTCGGAAACTCGAAACCGGCGAGCATCATCAGGCAGGTCGTCTTGCCCGAACCCGACGGCCCGAGCAGCGTCAGGAATTCCCCTCGGTGGATATCGAGGTCGAGCGATTTGACGACCAGCGTTTCGCCGTCATAGGTCTTCCGCACGCCGCGAAAGCTGACGATCACATCATCGGACTTCATCATGCTGTCCCCTTGCGTCGCGACAATCGTTTTTGAGATGCGATCCACTATACGATGCGTACGGTTCTACAATAGGGAACCATTTCAATATTACTAGTAGGACCACTTTGGATACCGTGATCCTTGCCGACTGGCTCTCCGCCCGCCTCGACCGCGGCTCGTCCGAGCCGATGTACCGGCAGTTGCTGCAACAGATGCAGCAGGCCATCCTGACCGGGGAATTGGGGCCAGGGACAAAGCTGCCCAGTTCCAGGACGCTCGCGGCAGACCTGTCGATCGCGCGCAATACCGTGCTGCACGTGTACGACCAGCTGACGGCCGAAGGTTACGTGCTGACGACGACCGGCAGCGGCACCTACGTGGCCGACACGCGGCCGGACACCGCCGCGATTCGCGCGCCGGGCGCCGTGCCGCCGCCGCCCGACACCGGTACGCTTCCGCCGCCGGACGCGCAGGGCAGCCTGTCGATGCGAGGCCGGCAACTGATCGAGCACGCGGGCGTGTCGCGGCGCCAGTGGGGCGCGTTCATGCCGGGCGTGCCGGACGTGTCGGAGTTTCCGAGCCGCACGTGGAGCCGCCTGCAGGCGCGGTTATGGAAGGAGGCGAACCCCGAGCTGCTGACCTATGCGCCGGGCGGCGGCTACCGGCCATTGCGGCGCGCTCTGGCCGATTACCTGCGCGTCGCGCGCTCGGTCAAATGCTCGCCGGACCAGGTGATCATCACGACGGGCATTCATCAGTCGATCGATCTCGCGGTGCGGCTGCTGTCCGACATCGGCGATCGCGCGTGGGTCGAGGAACCGTGCTACTGGGGCGTGCGCAGCGTATTGCAGGCGGCCGGCCTCACGCTCGCGCCGGTGCCGGTCGACCAGGAAGGGCTCGCGCCGCGTGCCGGCGACATGCAGCATCCGCCGCGGCTCGTGCTCGTCACGCCGTCGCATCAGTACCCGCTCGGGATGGTGATGAGCCTCGCGCGGCGCCGGATGCTGCTCGAATACGCGCGCCAGCACCGCTGCTGGATCATCGAGGACGACTACGACAGCGAATTCCGCTACGGCAGCCGCCCGCTCGCGTCGCTGCAGGGGCTCGACGACGGCGGTCGCGTGATCTACGTCGGCAGCCTCGGCAAGATGCTGTTCCCGGGCCTGCGGATGGGCTACATGGTCGTGCCCGAGCATCTGGTCGACACCTTCCGCACCGGGTTGTCGGAGCTGTACCGCGAGGGCCAGCTGATGCAGCAGGCCGTGCTCGCCGAATTCATCATGGACGGCCACCTGACGTCGCACGTGAGGCGGATGCGCACGCTGTACGGCGAACGCAGGCAACTGATGATCGACGCGATCCGCGCGCGCTTCGGCGACGCGCTGCCCGTGATGGGTGACGAGGCCGGCCTGCATCTGGTGCTCGGCCTGCCCGACGCGTGCGACGATCGCGCGGTCACGCAGAGCGCGTTCGACGCGGGCGTGATCGTGCGCCCGCTCACCAGCTACTACAGCAACCTCGACACCGCGCAGCGCGGCCTGCTGCTCGGTTATGCGTGCGTCCCGCACGAAGGCATCGGGCCCGCGTTCGACACGCTCGCCGCTGCCATCGAGCAGCATCTGCCGCAGCACATCACGCGTGCGGCATAGGGTCGGTCGCGCGCAGCGCGGCCCGCATTACTGCGCGCTGCCCGCCCCGCGATCGAGCGACGCCGCGCGCACGGCTTCACCGGGCTTCGTGAACACGCGCTGCCGCAGGGCGGCGATCTGCACGTCGCGGTCCTGCGGCGACAGGCCGGCCGACTCGATCTGCGCACGCTGCGCCGCATAGTCCGCGTAGCGGCTCTGCCAAGTTGCGTCGTCCTGCTGCATCTGCGCGACGCGCGCGGCGGCCTCGGGCCCGAGCGTCTGCGTCAGTTGCGCGCGCATCGCATCGGGCGTCGCCCCGCTCTTCTGCAACTGCGCGATCTGGTCGATCGCGGCCCGCTGCCGGTCGACCCGCTGCTGCGCCGCGCGCTCGTCGGCCGGCATCTGCTGCTCGAGTGCCGCGAGCCGTTCGGCCTTCTGCGCATCCGTCAACGTGCGATCCTGCGCGATCTTCAGCCGCGCGAGATCGTAGCGCTGCCGCCACTGCTCCGCGCCGAAGAACGGCTGGCTCCAGTCGCCGAGCGTGCGATACGCGATCGACGCGCGCTGGTCGAGCGCGAGCTGCAGCGCGCCCAGGTCGGACTTGTCGACCGCGCCGGCATCGCGCAGTTTCGCGAGCGCGTCGAGATACGCGCGATACCGGCGCCATACGTCGAGCGCCTCGGCCTGCGCGGCCGTGCCGTCGAGCTGCGCGGCAATCTCGCGCGCGACGAGCGCATCGAGCGCGGCTGCGCTGAGGTCGCTCTGCGCGGTCAGGCAGTAGTCGAAGAAATCGCGCACCGCGCGCACCTTCGCGAGATGGCCGCCGGCATCGAGCGGCAGCCGCGGCGCGCTGGAACCGGCCAGCGACGACGGCAGGCCCGCGCTCGCCGGCACGGCGGCCTGCGGCGGTGCCGCAGCCACGCCGCCCACCGCCGCCGCATCGGGCGACTCGCCGGCGCTACCCGTACCGCGATGCCATCCCGCACCGCTCCACATCGCGACGCCGGCGATCGCCGCCAGCCCCACGACACCGTAGACCGCAGCGCGCCGCGCCAGCGGCGCGCGCCCTTCGCGTGCCGCCATCGATTACACGCCCGCCTGCTGCAGCCGGTTCGCATGCGTGCGGATCACCGCGACCGGATCTTCCGCATACGCGCCGCGCACGCCGAGCAGCTGGTTGATCTCGTCGATATGGTTCCACTTGTAGTTCGTGCTCAGCACCTTGCCGTACAGCGCGCTGCACTTCGACACGAGTCCGTCGTTCTGGCCCGAGCTGCGGTTGATCATCACCGTGCCCGTACCGAACAGCGCGAGCGTCGACGGGTCGAGCGCGTTCGCCGGATCGACGAGCGGAATGGTGCTCGTGTCCGTCGCACCCGTGACGCCGAACGCCGAGATCGTCGGCTGGATCGCAGTGCCGGCCCACGAATACAGCAGATGCGTGTTGCCGCCGACGGTTTCCGTCGGTGCGCCGGTCTGGCAACTGCCCGGCGCGCCAAGGCCCGCGCTCGGATAGTTCTGGTTGTACGTGGCGGCCTGTGCGGTCGTCAGCGTCTTCAGCGACGCGAGCGCGTCCTGGTTCGTGTTGTTGCTGCTGCTCGTGAGGATCCCGAACACATTGACGAACGCGGCGATCACCGATGACGAAAGCCCGGTCGGATCGTATGCGAGCACGCCCTGCACGAAGTCGGCGAACTCGGAGCCGCGATGCGGCGTGCCGATCGTCGTCACCGACGCGACGAGATCGGGCGCGACGGCCGCGACATAACGCGACGTGAGCCCGCCCTGGCTGTGACCGACGAGATTGACCTTGGTCGCGCCCGTCGCGGCGAGCACCGTCTTCACGTAAGCGAGCAGCTGTTCGCCGCGCCCGTTCGGGCCGTCATCGCTCTGGAAACCAGACAGGTTCGCGACGTAGACGGTCGCGCCGTGCTGCTGCAGGTCTTCCTGGATGCCGTACCAGTACTCGAGCACGCCCGCGTACTTGTCGGTGCCCGTGAGCCCGTGCACGAGGATGATCGGATAACGCGTCGTCGCGTAGTTGTCGACGGGCGCGGTCGCCGCCATCGCCGCGTGTGTCGTCGCGAGCGTCATCAACGCGGTCGTCCCCGCGAACGGCGCGATGCTCATCGCGCATGCCACTGCCCCTGCCACCACCCTGGAACGCATCGATCTGGCCATGCATGTTCTCCTGATTATTGTGCTGCCGGTACGAATGAACTCGAATCGACACACGCGGCGCCCTCGTGTACGCCGTGACTGTCGAATGCCGGAGTGAATCACGAGTCGCGAACGTTTGCGCCCTGACTAGACACGGTTCTCTAATCGCTTGACGCGCCCCGCCCGTTCGGGCGGGGCCGCGTTCATGCGCGCGCATGCTGCAACGCACACGCGCAACGCACTACAGCTTCGCGCTCACGCGTACCCATGCGGTACGGCCCGGCTCCATCACCGGCGTGTTCGCCGGATAGCCGAAGCCCGCATTGCCGGCGAGGTTCAGATGCTCCGTGTACGCCTTGTTCAGCACGTTGTCGACGCCGACCGAGACCTGCACGGTCTTGCTGACGTTGTACTGCGTATGCAGCGACAGCACGCCGAATCCGGCGCTCGGGCCGAAGTCCTTGCCGACCACGTTGCCCTCGTTCAGTGCATAACGATGCTGCGGCGCAACGATCCGCCACAGGCCGCCGGCCGACCACGCGCCGCGCGTGTATTCGAGCCCGATGCGCGCCTCGAGCGGCGGCATCTGCGGCAGCGGATCCCCGCTCGCCACGTTGCGCCCCCACGCATACGCGAGCGACGTCTCGACGCGCAGCGGCGCAACCGGCCGCCACGACACGCCTGCTTCGCCGCCCATGATCTGCGCGTTGACGTTGGTCGCCTGCGTGGTCGGGCCCATCATGCCGGCCGCGTAGTTGAACAGGATGAAGTCCTGCACGTAGCCTGCGTAGGCCGACACCCACGCATCGAACCGGTCGCTCTTGTATTGCGCGCCGATGTCGAGCTGCGTGGTCTTCTCCGGCTGCACCGCCGAGAACGCGTTGACCGAACCAGCCGGCCCGCGCTTCGCGGAAAACAGCTCCCAGTAGTCGGGATAGCGCTCCGCATGACCGATCCCCGCATACCACGTGACGGGCAGCGACGCGAGATCGCGCTCGTAGCGCACGAAGCCGCTCGGCAGCACACGCGCGCGGTCGTCGTCGAAGGTCGGGTTCGGCTTGCTCGTCATCATGCCGCTCGTCTTCGCGCGCTTGTCGCGTGCGCTCGCGTAGTCGACACGCGCGCCGCCGATCACGCGCGCCACGTCACTCGCGTACCACGTCAGCTCGCCGAACGCGCCCGCGTTCCACATCGTCGCCTGCGCATCCCACGGCTGGTCGCCGTAGTTCTGCCGCCCCATCGCCGAGCGCGAATCGAGCCGGTTCGACTGCGCGTCGACACCCGTCACGAGCTTGAAGTCGTCGCCAAAACGGAACGTCGCGGCCGCGCGCGCGCCGAACGTGCGGCGCCGCACCTCCGATGCCATCCGCATCGGCATGCTGCTGGTCGGGTCGGGCTGCCGCAACGTGTAGTTGTCCATCACATGGTCGGCTTCGTTGTAGTACACGCGCGCCTCGATCCGGTCGAGCACGTCGCCGAGATGCCGCTTGTCGAACGACAGGCCGAACGTCTCGCGGCGGAAATGCGCGCCGTCCATCCCGCGGCCCGCATACTTCGCGTAGCCGTCGCCCGTGCCCGCCGTCAGTTCGACCCGCGTGTGGTCGTCGGGCGTCCAGCCGAGCGCCGCATCCGCGTTCCACTTGTCCCACTGCGACGGCACCGTGTTGCCGTTGCCGTCCTGGTAGTCCTGCGAATGCGCGTGGTTCGCGGTCACGCGGCCATAGACGTCCGGCGTGCCGGCCGTCACGTCGATGTTCTGGTCGTTGCGCCCGAACGAGCCGCCGACGAGGCTGCCCTCGAAACGCATGCCCGGCTTGTCGAAACGCGGCGTCACGCGTTCGAACAGCACGGTGCCGGCCGACGCGCCCGGGCCGTACAGCACGGTCTGCGGCCCCTTCACGACCGTGACCTTGTCATAGCTTTCCGGTGCGATATACGACGTCGGCGCATCCATCCGGTTCGGGCACGCGCCGAGCGTCGGCATCCCGTTCGCCAGGATATTCAGCCGCGAGCCGAACATCCCGCGCAGCACGGGGTCGCCGTTCGTGCCGCCGCTGCGGATCGACGTGAAGCCGGGGATCGTCTTCAGATAATCCGCGCCGTCGCTGGCGGGCAGCGGCTGGCGCGGCGCCTTCGGATCCGTGACGACGACGAGCGGCGTCGTCAGCGGCGACGCGACGACCTCGACGGCCGGCAGCAGCGCGGCCGCATCGTCCGCAGGCACGCCGGCCGCGCGAGCCGTTTCGGCCGCCGCAGCGGTCGCGGCCAGCGCGCCGACGGCGAGCGCGGGAACGGTGAGTTTCAAGATGCGCGGCACGCGCCGCGCACAGGCATTGCGTGACGCCCGCGGCGCACGCAACTGGAAAATGGTCATGATCGGAAGCCCGAGTGACGCCCTCCAGGCGGCCTCGACGGGCCGCACGGATATCGGCGGTAGATGGAACGGAAGACAGCGCGTCAGGCGCGCTCGGGCGGTGCGCGTGGATACGCGCGCGGATAGCGGTCGGCGCGCGCCGCGACGGCAGGCGGCGCGGCGGCGGAAACGGACACGACGGGAACGGAAGCGAACGACGCGGCGGCAGGCGCACCGATCGCGGGGCTGTGCGCGAAGAAGCCGCAGTAGCCGCACGCATCGAGATGCAACGCGTGATCGTGCATGCGGCCCGCATCGGGCGACCGATGCGCGCCGTGCTCTGCACTGCAGACGATCGCGTCGGGCGCGGCCGCCTGCGCGATGCGCCACTGCGACACCAGCGGCGCCGCGATCGCGAGCCAGATCGCGAGCACGCCAAGCCAGGCGGTCAGGTGACGATGTCGGTGCAACATGCGCGGCGGCGAGTAAGCGGAATGTAAAAACAGCCGAGATGTTACAGAATGTTCGCCGCGATGGCCAGCCACGGATGACGGTAAACGGACCGGGGGCGCATGGTTGTCAATACAACCATGCGCCCCCGCCTGCTGCGCGCGTCCGGAGTGCGGCGCTCAGGGCGCCATGCGCCGCAGCACGTCGTCGCGCCGGATGAAATGGTGGTACAGCGCGGCCAGCGCATGCAGGCCGATCACGAAGTAGAACGCGTTGCCGATCAGCGCGTGCGCTTCCTTGATCGTCGGCCGCAGTGCCTTGTCGGGGCCGAACAGCGTGAACGACACGCCGAGCCAGTCGAGCGATACCGGCTTCCCGCCCAGGTTGATCAACATGATGCCGAGCAGCGGCTGCGCGATGATGAACACGTAGAGCGCGACATGCGCGAGCTTCGAGAGCCAACGCAGCAGCGCGGCCTGCGGAATGGCTTCCGGCACGCGGCTGACGGCTCGCCACAGTACGCGCAGCACCGACAGCACGAGCACGAGCGTGCCCGCGGTAAGGTGCACGTTCATCCAGAACACCCGGCTGTCGCTGCCTTTCGGCCCGCGGATCTCGATGGCCAGGTAGGCCAGCGCGACCAGCAGGAAGATGGCCCAGTGGAAGAAGATCGCGGGCGAGCTGTAGCGCGTCTGTTTCGCGAGGATGTTTTTCATGCGTCGTCTCGTATTGTATGCAGGGATGGGCGCATGCCGAAACCGGCTCCGCGCCCGGCAGAGCTGCCACGATTGTAGCCGCACGGGTGTCCGGTTTTGCACGGCTCGGTCAAATATCAGACGAATCGTCGACGCACGCCGCGCGGGGCTGTCATATGGAAAATCCGCATCGCGCCCGGGAACGGCTGTGGCACGATGAAGCTTTGGTGTCGACGTTGCGCGCGCATCATGAGCAAGGCGTTCTTCGTTGCGGCCTACCGGCTGATTGCCGCGTTGCTCGCGGTGTCCACGACGTTGCACAGCATCGCCGGCTACTGGGGCATGCCCGCAATTCATCTCGGCAACTTCCTCAGCTATTTCACGCAACTGAGCAGCCTCTATGCGGCGGCGATGCTGACCGCGGGGCTCTGGTGCGTCGCGCGCCCCGGCTCGGCCCGCTACGAATCGATGCGCGGCGCGGCCGTTTTGTACATGCTGATCACCGCGATCGTCTACGAACTCCTGCTCGCGCGGCTCGATGCACTGCGACACGTCACTCCGGCGTTCAACAACTGGGTGCTGCACCGGATCGTGCCGCTCGTCATGCTGTGCGACTGGCTGTACGTGGAGCCGCGCTCGCCGATCGCGCGGCGCAGCGCGTTCGCGTGGCTCGGTTTTCCGGTCGTCTATCTCGGCTATACGCTCGTGCGCGGCGCGCTGGAGAACTGGTATCCCTACCCGTTCGTCGATCCGCGGCCGCACGGCTACCTCCCGGTCGCGATCCAGTGTTCGCTGATCGCGCTCGGCGCGACGGCGCTCGCACTGGGCATCCGCTGGCTCGGCAATCATGCGAGACAGCCCGGCACCGCGACGCTGAAGGAAGGATGAACGCGAAAGAAGGCGGGAGCGTGTGCGCCGCCCGGCGCACACGTGGCGATGCGGCTCGTCAGCCGCCGTTGCGCGGCAGGAAGATCATCGGATCGACGACCTTGCCGTTCTGGCGGACTTCGAACTCGAACGTCGAACGGCCGCTCGCGTCGGTGCCCATCTCGGCGATCGGCTGGCCCGTGCGCACCGCGTCGCCTTCGTTGACGAGCAGCTTGCCGTTGTGGCCGTAGGCCGTGATGAGCCCGTTGTCGTGCTTCAGGATCACGAGCGGTCCGTATGCCTTGACACCCGACCCGGCGTAGACCACCCGCCCGTTCGCCGCGGCCCGCACCGAACGGTCGGGCCCGGATGCGGCGATCACGACGCCGCGCGTCTTGCCGGCCGCAAACGGCGCCGCGACGACACCCGTGGCCGGCCATGCGAGCGAGCCCGGCTGCGCGGCCGCCGCGGGCGGCTGCCCGAGCGACGTCGCGGCAGGCGGCGGCGCGACGCGCAGCACCTGGCCGGGCGACAAGGCGTCGGTAGGCGCCATGTGGTTCCAGCTCGCCACGTCCTGCACGCGCTGCCCGTAGGCGCTCGCGACGCCCGCGAGCGTGTCGCCCGGGTTCACGCGGTAATAGCCGGCGATCACGCCCGGCGTCGCGGCCGACATCGGCGCCGACGAACGCGCCGGCTGCCAGTTGTCGGTCCACGGCGTCAGCGTACAGCCCGACAGCGCAACGGCCGCGGCAACGAGCGCCGCCTGCGGCAGCCAGCGTGCCAGCGAATCGTGGATGGGAATAGTTTTTCTCAAGGGTCCTCCCGGATTTGCGTCGTTGCGCCGCCCACCGCCCTCCGGCGCGCGACGCACGATGTCCGGCCGGACGGCCGGACCAACCAGTATCCGACCGCTGTCGCGGCCGTCAGTTTCCACATCGGAACGTCTGCGCGAACGGGCTCACCGGCCCCTTTTTCGCGTCGCTCCGACCGGCAAAGATACCATTTGTCGCGGTCGGGACCACGACAGTTGCAGGTTCCGGCAACAATCTTGCGGCCCCGCCCATGCGTGCCGACGGCCCGCGAGCCGCGCCGCGCGACCCATCCGGCGAGCCTGCCGCCGGTCTTCCGCATACCTCGCCGCCGTCATCTGCCGTCTCGGCTCCGTCACATTCTCCCCTTCGATCGCCGCCTATACTCGGTGATGCGCAGCGCGATCCAACGACAACGAGGAGCATGACAATGAACAATGCGACGTTTCTTTCGGTGCAGCTCAACGCGGACGATTTCGCCGGTTCCAGCGGCCTGGTCGAATTGCTCAACCGGCACCTGCTGTTCGCGACCGACGTCGCCGAGGCGGCCGATGCGCTCGTCCAGCTGGCGAGCGTCGCGCACCTGACGGGCGCCACGCGCCACAGCGTCGAGTTGCCGATCCTCGCGCTCGAGCGGCTGCGCGAGGCGCTCGACACGCTGAGCGGCTACGACGAAACGTGGCTCCAGGTGCTGGAGCCGGCCGAAGCGCTGTTCCAGGATATCGGGCGCGGCCGGCGCCCGCTGCACTGACTGCCGGCGTAGTACGTGCCACCAATGAAAACGGCCCATCTTTCCGCATGACGGAACCGGCGCCGCAGGCGCCACAAGTGAAAACAGCCTGTCGTTCCGCAGGGCGGAACCGGCGCCGCAGGCGCCACAAATGAAAACAGCCTGTCGTTCCGCAAGGCGGAACGACAGGCTGTTTGTACTACGTGGGGTCAGGTCCGGCCGCCGGGGCGGCCGCGCCATTAACGACCCTTGTAGACCGGTGCGCCGTCAGCGATACGCTTGACTTGCCAGCCGGTCTTTGCCGCGGCCGGGGCGCCCGATTCTTGCGCGGCGGCCGGTTGCGCGCCATAGCCGGTCGTGTCGGCGGCGGCGACGTTCTGTTGCGGGTTCACACGGGCTTCAGCAGCCAGGATGCCTTCCGGGTAGTTCGTCCGGTCGCTGCCCAGCTTGTAGCCGGCTTGTTGCAGTTGGACCAGTTCGGCCTTCACCTGCGCACGGGTGACGGGCGCGTTCTGTTGGGCGAACGAGACGGCGGGAACGGCGAGGACAGCAGCTGCAGCGAACGTTGCGATCAGCGATTTCATGATTACCTCCGGGATTTTTTTGCTCCGCCGCACACACCATGTCTGCAGCGATGGAACAGAGTTTAGTCCCGGCGTCGCCTAGGGAAAACCATGAAAGAACGAAAACACTGTTTCCCGGAAGCCAACAATGCCGGCATCCGAGATAGAAAAACCCTATTCAAAGAATAGATTTTCGCAACAATGCTGCCCCCGGCGGCCGGTTACGACCAGTTCGCGTGGAAGCTGCCCGGCTTGTCGGTACGCTCGAACGTGTGTGCGCCGAAGAAGTCGCGCTGCGCCTGCACGAGGTTCGCCGGCAGCCGCTCAGAACGGTAGCTGTCGAAGTACGCGACCGCCGACGCGAACGCGGGCACCGGCACGCCGGCCTTCACCGCGGCGACCACGACGTCGCGCAGCGACGCCTGGTAGTTCGCGGCGATGTCCTGGAAGTACGGATCGAGCAGCAGGTTCGCGAGCGCCGGATCCTTCGCGTAAGCATCCGTGATCTTCTGCAGGAAGCGCGCGCGGATGATGCAGCCCGCGCGGAAGATCTTCGCGATCGTCCCGAGATCGAGGTTCCAGCCGTACTCTTCGGACGCCGTGCGCAGTTGCGCGAAGCCCTGCGCGTACGAGATCACCTTGCTCAGGTACAGCGCGCGGCGCACCGCTTCGACGAACGCGGCGCGATCGCCGCCGAACGGCGCGGCGGCCGGGCCCGACAGGATCTTGCTGGCCGCGACGCGCTCGGTCTTCAGCGACGACAGCACGCGCGCGAACACCGATTCCGTGATGAGCGGCAGCGGCACGCCGAGATCCAGCGCGTTCTGGCTCGTCCACTTGCCGGTGCCCTTCTGCGCGGCGCGATCGAGAATCACGTCGACGAGGTGCTTGCCGGTCTCTTCGTCCTTCTTGCCGAATATCTTCGACGTGATCTCCATCAGGTAGCTGTCGAGCTCGCCCTGGTTCCATTCGGTGTACACGGCGCCGAGCTCGTCGTTGGTCAGGCCCGCGACGTCCTTCAGCACCGAGTAGCTTTCGGCGATCAGCTGCATGTCGCCGTATTCGATGCCGTTGTGGACCATCTTCACGTAGTGGCCCGCGCCATCCGGGCCCATGTATGCGACGCACGGCTCGCCGTCCGACGGCGCCTTCGCGGCGATCTGCTTGAGGATCGGCTCGACGAGGTCGTACGCGTCGCGCTGGCCGCCGGGCATGATCGACGGGCCGCGCAACGCGCCCTCTTCGCCGCCCGACACGCCGGTGCCGATGAAGTGCAGGCCCGATTGCGCGAGTTCCTGGTTGCGGCGGATCGTGTCGGTGAAGTGCGTATTGCCGCCGTCGATCAGCACGTCGCCCTTCTCGAGCAGCGGCTTGAGCGAAGCGATCGTCGCATCGGTCGCCTCGCCGGCCTTCACCATCATCAGGATCCGGCGCGGCGTTTCGAGCGACGCGACGAACTCCTCGAGCGTGTAGGTCGGCACCAGATTGCGGCCGGGGAATTCGGCGATCAGTTCGTCGGTTTTCTCGCGGCTGCGGTTGTACACCGACACCGCGTAACCGCGGCTCTCGATATTGAGTGCGAGATTGCGGCCCATCACCGCGAGTCCGATCACACCGATTGCTTGTTTGCCCATTAGTCAATTCTCCGGAAAAAACAGGGCGCGACCCGACCCGGGCCGCGCGCACAGGCGAAAGGATAGTGGAAACCCGGCGGCGATGCGCGCTTGCGTGTCATTGCTCCGCGTGCGGAAGCCGACGGAACACGACGCTCAGGTTGTTCGCCGGCATCTCGACGACCTCGATGCAGTCGAGCCCGCGATCGAGGCCGAGCGCGACGACGGTCTCGAGATCGCGCACGCCCCACGACGAGTCGCGGCTTCGCAACTGCAGGTCGAATGCCTCGTTCGACGGCGCCGTATGCCGGCCTTCGCGACGATACGGGCCGTACAGGAACAGCACGCCGCCCGGCCGCAGCAGGCGCGACGCGCCCGCGAACAATGCTTCGGTGCAGGCCCACGGCGAGATGTGAATCATGTTGATGCAGACGATCGCGTCGAGCGCGTCGACCGGCCACGACGCGTCGCGCACGTCGAACGCCAGCGGCCCGGCGACATTCGCGAGGCCCGCATGCACGATCCACGCGGCGATCGAGCGCCGCGCGTGCGCGTCGGGATCGCTCGGCTGCCAGCGCAGGCCCGGCAACGCCTGCGCGAAGTGGACGACGTGCTGCCCCGTGCCGCTCGCGATTTCGAGCACACTGCCGGTCGCCGGCAGCACGCGGCGCAACACGTCGAGGATCGGCCCGCGATTGCGTTCGGCCGCCGGCGCCGACAACCGCGCGGACGGATCGGGCGAAGGTGTCGGGCCGCTCACGATGCGTGCTCCGGTGCGTTGCCCGCGAGGCCCAGCCGCGCAGTCAGTGCGTCGAGCGCCGGTGCGCACTGCGCCTCGACCTTCAGCGTCAGCATCGGATCGGCGCGCGTATGGCCGAGATTGAGCGCGGCGACCGGCTTGTGCTGCGCCTGCGCCCACACGCAGAAGCGGTACCCCGAATACACCATCAGCGACGACCCGACGACGAGCAATGCATCGGCCGCATCGAGCGCCTGCGCGGCCAGCGCGACGCGCTCGCGCGGCACGTTCTCGCCGAAGAACACGACTGCCGGCTTCAGCAGGCCGCCGCATGCGGGGCACGCCGGGATGCGAAACGTGTCGAGCGCGGCCCATTCGAGGTGCGCGTCGCCGTCCGCGGCCGGCTCGGCCTGCGCGCCCAGCAGTTCGGGATTGTCGGCTTCGAGCACGGTCTGGATCGTCGCGCGCGCATGATGCGCGCCGCATTCGAGGCACGTCACGCCGTTGATCCCGCCGTGCAGTTCGATCACGTCGTCGCTGCCCGCGCGCTGATGCAGGCCGTCGACGTTCTGCGTGACGATGCGCTCGATCCGGCCCGCGCCGCCGAGCCGCGCCAGCGCGACGTGCGACCGGTTCGGCTGCGCGCGGCCGACGACAGGCCAGCCGATCATGCTGCGCGCCCAGTAGCGTCGCCGCGCGGCATCGGAGCCGAGGAATTCGTGGAGCTGGATCGGCGGCGAGCGCATCCATTGGCCGTTGCGGTCGCGATAGCCGGGAATGCCGGAATCGGTGCTGATGCCCGCGCCGGTCAGCACGAGCAGGCGCGGATGACGCTCGACGAACGTGTGCAGCGCGTCGAGCGCGGCCGGCTCGACACTGGCGGATGAAGGGTCGTGAAGGGCTTGATCGTTCATGTAGATAACGCGTGATCGGGCGCGCCGGCAAGCCGTGCGACCGCACGAGCGGCCCGCGCGCCAGCACATGATACAGAACGCCGCGCGATCCGGCCGGCGCCACGCACGGCAAACCCGCGCACAAAAAAAGACGCCCATCGCCGCTCGGCGATGGGCGCTTCAACAATTGATCCATCGGGGTAGTGGATCAACTGACAGCACAATGGTGTGGCGTCCGCCACGCTGCGCATGGTGAACGCTTCCCCTGGACTACGCGTGTTCCGCGATGCCGCTCGCATCGTTGCGCCACCGGCTTTCCGGTGCGATCCGGTTCTTCGGGCCCGTCACGCCGATGCCATGCCCGGCGCGCGAACGCATCCGCCGCGCGACGACTCGCGTTGCACTACGGAATGACGATCCGGGATCCAGACCAAGGCCATCCGCATGCGTTCACGGGTCATCCCCGACGGCCGACCGGCACCGCGGTCGGCCTCGTGCGTCACGCATGCACGTCGTCGTTCAGAACGAACCCGATTGCTCGGATGGAACGGAAAGCCGCGCACTCACGTCGCCGCAATCAACGGCGAAGCGAATACCCTGGCAGGTCGGCGATTCAAGTTTGCAACACGACACGTTGCGATTCGGTCTCTTTTCATTCTCTTGTCCCCGTATTCGATACGTCCGACCCACTGAAGCGATCGCCGGGCCGACTGCGCTAGCGATCGCGCTCACGGCGCATACAGATATGCAAGGAGCGCACCATGCTTCATGCCGCAAGGCCGCGCGGGCGGAAGCAAGGCCTTCGACAGGGATCGCGCACCGACGAGGAGCGCTAACGTTTCGAAACTGAAACACCCACCGGATCGACGACGGCCGGCCATGCCTGCCGGCTTCCCGCACCGGCCCGGGCGGGCATCGCGACGTTGTTTCTGCGCGCCGCGCCGCCGCCGATCGTCTTACAATCGCCCGACAGCGGCGGCGCACGCATGACCGGACGTGCGCGCCTGGCCTTGCGCCCTTCGCGCGGCTCCCCGCCGCCTGACCGGAAAACCTCGCTCGACGCATGCCTGACGCAAAAGACTGGCTGGATATCGACTACCGCACGCTGTTCCGGTTGCACCCGGATCGCCGGATCGAACGCGAGAACGATCCCGACTGCTCGCCGGGGCCGCGCTTCTGGCTGGGCCGATGCGCGGACGGCCACCTGTCGGGCGTACGCGCCGACGTGCCCGGCCACCTTGCGGACGAACTGGCGCGCGTGGCCGACAGTGAACCGCCGTTTGCGGGCCGCACGCAGCCCGCGCATCTCGAACGCTATCTGTCGATACTCGCGCCCGTTTCGCACTGGAACACCGGCCTCGTCTACGCACTGCCGCACGCGCTCGAGTTCGACACCGACGCGGGCATCGCGCTGATCGACGGCGACAGCGACGCCGGCCGGCAGCTGCGGCAATCGCTGTCCACGCACGGGATGCCCGAAGGGCTGTTGTCGATGGGTTTTCGAAGCGTCGCCGATCTGTGGACGCCGTGGTGCGCGGCCGTCGTCGACGGCGAAGTCGTGTCGGTTGCGTTCGCTGCGCGGCTGTCCGATGCCGGCGCCGAACTGGGTCTCGCGACGGCTCCGGCGTTTCGGGGGCGCGGCCTGGCAGCCGCCGTCACCGCTGCATGGTCGCGGCTGCCGTCGCTTCGCACGCGCACGCTGTTCTATAGCATCGACGGCGACAACCATGCGTCGCAACGCGTGGCGTCACGCTTGGGCCTCGCGCTGCGCGGCATGACGCTGCGGATCGTGTAGCGCCGTGATTGGCGCGGCACATCAACGAAAGGCTTCGATAACCTTCACGCGACGTTCGGTTTCGTCGACAAAGCAACTGTCACGCTCCACGAGCCCAAACGTGCCGCCCGCGTCGGGCTGCCGTGACTCGGCACACATTGTGTCCCGTGTCTTGAGCCAGCGGCGCTCGTCGTTGCGCAACCTTGACTTGCCCTCCGCGTCCAGGCTCGCCATCTTCGTCTTGTAGACGGCATTCAAGCGCCTGTCAGCCGCGTCGTATTTCAGGCCGAGGCAATTGCGGATGTCGGCCGTGTAGCCCGTTTGCTCGGCAGTCTTGCAGATATCGGCGCTCACCGCTTCGTCTGCGAGCACACCGGACGCAACCACGGAGAGTGTCGCGCTCGCCACCAGACCAACCACCATTTTTCGAAGCGCATTCATCCGAATTCGTTACTCAATGACAGAAGGCGCTGACTATGCTCGACCCGCTGCTCACACGCCCTTCGCCACCTCGATGTCATCCGGTTAGGTTCAACCGGGTTCAGCGCATGCCGTGCTTCGCAGCCGGCGTGCAAACACGCTAGCATTCGGACACGGAACGCCGCGCTCGCACGAACCGCCGATCGTTGCTCGCCTTGCACCGTCTCCAGGAATTCGACATGACCACGCCAGCCCTCGCCCGCGCCGACGTCGCACACCGCGTCTTTTCGGCCGGGCAGTTGTCGATCGGCCTCACGCTACCGCTGCTTCGCAGCGGCAATATCGTCGCCGACTTCAACGAACAGCTCGAACTCGCGGCGCTTGCCGATACGCTCGGCTTTCGCGCGCTGTGGATTCGCGACGTGCCGCTGAACAGCGCCGACTATCCCGACCCTGTCGGCCACCTCGATCCATGGGTGCTGCTCGGTGCACTGGCGTCGCGCACGCACCGGATCGCGCTCGCCAGCGGCGCGATCGTGCTGCCGCTGCGACATCCGCTGCATATCGCGAAAGGCGCGCTGTCGGTTGCGACGCTGTCGGGCGGACGCTTCATCCTCGGGCTCGGTTCCGGCGACCGGCCTCCTGAATACGCGGCGTTCGGCGTCCCGGCGGAAACGCGGCGCGACCGCTATCGCAAACACTGGGAAGTCGTCGCGGCCGCGCTCGCCGTGCCGTCGCGCGTGCTGCCCGACGAAACGCCGCCCGACGCCACCGAATTCACGCTGCTGCCGCGCGGCGACGACGCGGTGCCGATGCTCGCGGTCGGCTCGGGCGGACAGAGCGTCGACTGGATCGCGCGGCACTCGATCGGCTGGATGACGTACCACCGCGATCCGGACACGCAGCACGCCCGCTATTCGATGTGGCGCGCGGCAGTCGACCGGCTCGCGTCGCCGGCCTTTCGCGCATTCGGCGTGTCGATGCGGCTCGACCTCGCCGCACACCCCGATGCGCCGGTCACCGCGCTGACGCTCGGTTATGCCACCGGGCGCCGCGCATTGGTCGACATCCTGCAGGACATGCGCGCGGCGGGCACGCATCACGTCACGCTGAATCCGGGAGCGGACCGGCCCGTGCGCGAGGTCATCGAAGAACTCGCCGCGCACGTCCTGCCGGTTTTTCACGACGGGCAGGCATGATTCGTCAGGAATACGAATCCATCACATGCGACGTGTGCGTTGCGATGATGGTCCTTCTTTCATGATCGGTCGAACGCTCGCCTGACGATACGCCGTTCGCGTCCAACAAACGTTCCCGGTTCACATCTGCACACCCGGCCCCCACCAGCCACGCGTTACAGGACGCTTACGACTCGACAAGAACGATGTGTCCACATATCGGACTGTCTACAGTCTTGTGTCGGACGCTTGCCCGTCCGAACCCCCGGCCGACGAGATCTCGATGCGACGCAAATACAAGCCGCAAACGCCCACGCCACTTCAGGTATGCCAGATTCGAATATTCGTCGATGGAACTATTCGGTTCCGATCGCGATCATGTTAACTTCCGTCCATCGTTCAGCCCGGCGGGCCGCGCGCCGATGCGCGCCCGCATGCCTACTCATGCGACAACTTCTTCTCGGCTGGCTGCTTGCCGCCGCCGTCTCGGCCGCGCACGCGGCCGCTCCCGCACCGGCCGCCGCGTCGGCCGCCTCCGGCACCGCGCCCGCGCTGACGCCGCAACAAGCGCAGCAGGCACTCGACGTGCTCGAAAACCCGCGCCAGCGTGCCCAGGTCGAAACGACGCTGCGCGCGATCGCGGCCGTCGGCGCATTGAGCGCGCCCGCGGTCGCCGCAAGCGAAGCGGCCGCGGCCAGCCGCGCGCCGGCTGCCGCTGCGCCGACGGCCCTCACGTCGAACGGGCTCGCGTCGATGCTCGTCCGCCAGGGAGCGCACTGGACCGCCGAAATCGGCAGCGCGTTGAAGGAATCGCTGCGCTCGCTGCTCGATGTCGGCTCGGTCGGCAGCTGGTGGCATGACAAGCTGGTGCGCGCCGACGCGCGCGCGGATCTCGCGCGCGCGATCTGGATCATCGTCGCCGTGCTCGTGCCCGCGTTCCTGTTCGAATGGTTCGCGAAGCGGCTGCTGCGGCGCGCGCTGGCCGCGCTGGCCGCACGGCGCGCCGACTCGTCGCGCAGCACCGCGCCCGACGACGACAACGCACCGCCGCCGGACTCATCAGACCCGCCCGCCACCCCTGACACACCTGACACTACCGACGCATCCAACGCCGCACCCGCGTCACCGCAAGGGCCCATCGACGCGCGGCGCCACACCACGCTGCTGCACCGGATGCCGCGCGCGCTCGTCAGCCTCGCGCTGCGCGCGGTGCCGCTGCTCGTGTTCGTCGGCGTCGCGAGCCTGACGATGTCGATGATCGGCAACGCAGGCACGCCGGTCGAATCGTCGCTCGAATCGCTGATCGACATCTACGTGATCTGCCGGCTCGTCACGATCGTCAGCCGGTTGTTCTTCCAGCCCGATGCGCGGCAATTGCGGCTGCTTCACATCAGCGATGCATGGGCCGACTTCGGGCAACGCTCGATCGCGCGGATCGTGGTCGTGGTCGGTGTCAGCACGGCCGCGGTCGAGATCGCCGCGAACTTCGGGCTAAGCGAGGCCGGTCACGTCGCGCTGCTGAAAGCGGTCGCGCTCGTCGGGCACGTGATGATCTCGGCGCTGATCCTGCAGTGCCGCCGGCCGGTCGCCGCGCGGATCCGCGCGGCCGGCGCGGACCGGCCGACCTTCGCGGTGGTCGGCAACGCGCTCGCGGACGCCTGGGCGCCCGTCTCGGTATTCATCGTGATGGCGCTGTGGTTCGTGTGGGCGCTCGACGTCCACAACGGCTACCGCGTGCTGATCACGCTCGGCGGCCGCTCGATCGCCGTGATGATCGGCATGCGAATGGTGTCGATCGTCGCGTTCGGCGCGCTCGCGCGGCTGTTCCAGCGCCGCGACGAAGACCGCACGCTCGTCCATCTGCATGCGTACCGCTACTACCCGCTGCTGCGCCGGATCGTATCGGGCGCGATCGGCATCGTGACCGTCGTGCTGTTGCTGCAGATCTGGGGCGTGCCGATCTTCCGTGCGTTCGAAACCGGCACGATCGGCCACCGGCTCGCGTCGGCGCTGGTGACGATCGCGATCGCGGCCATCGTCGCGCTCGTCGTATGGGAAGCCGCGAACATCGCGATCGAGCGCCGCCTGCAGCGCTGGACCCGCGAAGGCAATCTCGTGCGCGCGGCGCGGTTGCGCACGCTGCTGCCGATGCTGCGCTCGCTGCTGTTCGTGATGATCGCGCTCGTCGTCGTGCTGACGGGCCTCAGCGAGCTCGGCGTGAACATCGGCCCGCTGCTGGCCGGCGCCAGCATCTTCGGCGTCGCGCTCGGCTTCGGCTCGCAGAAGCTCGTGCAGGATTTCATCACCGGGATCTTCCTGCTGATGGAAAACGCGATGCAGGTCGGCGACTGGGTCACGCTCGCCGGCGTATCGGGTACGGTCGAATACCTGTCGATCCGCACCGTGCGGCTGCGCGCGGGCGACGGGTCGCTGTACACGATTCCGTTCAGTTCGGTGACGACCGTCAACAACACGAATCGCGGGCTCGGCAACGCGGCCGTCAAGGTCAGCATCGCATACGGCGAGGACATCGATCGCGCAATCGCGACGCTGAAGGAGATCGGCACCGCCTTGCGCGACGATCCGAAGTACCACGACGGCATCCTGTCGGACTTCAGCTATTGGGGCATCGACCAGGTCGACGGCGCGGCACTTGCGCTCGCGGGACAGATGCAGTGCACGGACTCGACGCGCTGGAGCGTGCAGCGTGAATTCAACCGGCGGATCGCCGAGACGTTCCGCGAACGCGGCATCCGGATCGCCAATCCGCAACGCAGCCTCGTCGCGTACGCGGATGGATCGCGGCCGGAGGGCAACGGCGCAAGCGAAGACGAAAGCGGCGGCAACACCCGCAACGGCAACGCCACGGAAACGGCGGCCCGGCCGCCGTCGCCCAGCCAACCGGAGCGCAAGCCGAACTGACCGGCCGCGGCCAACGACGCTCGATCGCGAAATCGAAAGCGCTGTCGATTCGGTGCGCGAAGCATTTTGCGGATGGAGTACGTCGTCGGCCTGACGACCGACGCGCCCGTCGCAACATACGACGGCGCGCGCATCCGGCACGCCGCTCTCGAATTCGACATTCGCCGGCACGCGCCGGCAATTCGAGTGCTTCCTCGATAGCGATCGGTCAATTGCACAATTACCAGGCGAATCAGAAATGATCGGCGAATCGCCTTCGGCATTACCTTCACGGTCGGCTTCGAAAATTACAAAATGCCGCCGATCTTTTCAAAAACATTGCACCTTATTCGATTTAATTTTGTTTCATATAATCAGAAAAAGTTTGACACTCAGCTTTCGTTCTTGATACCGTCCGATTCAAGCAATCCGACGAATTGCCGATCACGCAATCGATTCCGCTCCACGTTTTTTCGCTTCCGTCGCACCGTAGTGCTCGCTGCCGGCTGTGTCGTTCGCGCACCGGCGCATGCAATATTCCGATGCATCTCATTGGACGGCTGCCATCCGGCAGCGGGCCAAAGGATCGAACAAAATGAGCAGGACAACGAAGCTGTTGCTCTAGCAATCCCGCCCGCGCGATGTCCGCGCGGCTGCCCCGCATCGCGGCGCAGCCCTTTCGCTACCGCGTTTTTCGTATTTCGCCCCCGGAGAGAAACCATCTTCCCGGATCGGGCGAAAGGCCCTGTCGCGTCCGCGTCAACCGCAGAGCGCGACAGAAAGCGGCGGTGCACGATCCGCACCGCTGTCGACCGTTGTTGTTCGTGCCGTTCGATGTTCAACCGGAGGGGTAACTCAAATGAATCAGGTTGCAAACAAGAAACAAAAACACGTTCGCATCGTCAAGCTCGCATTCGCCGCCGCCGCGGCCGCTTCGTTCGGCATGGCGACCGTCCACGCCGCGCCGGCGGCGGGCTGGACGGAAACGCGCACCAAGGGATTCCTGCCGCTCGTGCAGCAGAGCGAAGCCGGCGTGGCCGGCGCGCCTGCCGCCAGCACGGCTGCCGCCGCGGCCGCGGCAATCGAACTGGCGCCCGGCGAATCGGTGGACATCGTGCTCGGGCTGAACCTGCGCAACGAGCCGCAACTCGACCAGTACCTGCGCGACCTGCATACGCCCGGCTCGCCGCACTACCGGCAGTTCCTCACGCCGGCGCAGTTCGCCGCCCGATATGCGCCGACCGACCAGCAGGTCGCGTCCGTCGTCGCACACCTGCGCAAGGAAGGTTTCGTGAACATCGTGGTCGCGCCGAACCGGCTGCTGGTGTCCGCGTCCGGCACCGCGGCGACCATCAAGTCCGCGTTCCGCACGACGCTCAAGCGCTTCACGCGCAACGGCCGCAGCGTCTATGCGAATACCGACGCCGCGCAAGTGCCGAACGCGATCGGCAGCATCGTGGGCGCGGTGCTCGGCCTGCAGAACGTCGAGCTGATGCATACCGGCGCGGGCAGCAAGCCGCAAGGCAACACCAGCAACCTGACGATCCCGGCCGGCGCGTCGGCGGTGCCGCACAACCCGACCGAATTCTCGTCGATCTACGGCGGCGACGGCACGCCGACGGCCTCGCAAACCACGGTCGGCATCATTTCCGAAGGCGACCTGTCGCAAACGGTGAGCGACCTCAATACGTTCGCCGCGAACAACGGCCTCGGCACGATCGGCAGCAGCATCGTGCAGACCGGCCCGGCCGGCAGTTCGTACACCGATACGTCCGGCACCGTCGAGTGGAACCTCGACAGCCAGTCGATCGTCGGCTCGGCCGGCGGCAGCGTGAAGCAGGTCGTGTTCTACGCGGCGCCGTCGATGACGCTCACGGCAATTACGGCCGCGTACAACAAGGTGGTGACCGACAACGTCGCGAAGGTGATCAACGTGTCGCTCGGCGTGTGCGAATCGTCCGCATACAGCACCGGCTCGCAGGCGACCGACGACACCATCTTCAAGCAGGCGGTCGCGCAAGGGCAGACCTTCTCCGTCTCTGCGGGCGACCATGGCGCGTACGAATGCGCGAGTGGTACGCCGTCGCGCTCGACCTACACGGTGAGCGAACCGGCGACGTCGCCGTACGTGATCGCGGTGGGCGGCACGACGCTGTTCACCAACACGTCGACCAACGCGTACAACAGCGAGATCGTCTGGAACGATCCGAGCTGGCAGCCGGGCACCGTGTGGTCGACGGGCGGCGGATACAGCAAGTACGAGGCCGCGCCGTCGTGGCAATCGTCGACCCTCACCGGGTCGACCAAGCGCGCGCTGCCGGACGTCGGTTTCGACGCCGACCTGCGCACCGGCGCGATTCTGGTGGTGAACGGCCAGACGTCCGACACGCTGTGGGGTTCGGGCTACCTGAACAACGAAGGCGGCACCAGCCTCGCCGCGCCGATCTTCACCGGCATCTGGGCGCGGCTGCAGTCGGCGAACAACAATGCGCTCGGGTTCCCCGCGTCGAGCATCTACAAGTACTTCCCGTCCAACGCGGCGCTGCTGCACGACGTAACGTCCGGCAACAACGGCAGCGGCACCTACGGCTACAAGGCGAAGGCCGGCTGGGACGCAACGACGGGCTTCGGCAGCGTGAACATCTCGAAGCTGAACGCGTTCATCCAGAGCACGTCGGATTTCGCGCGCTGATGGATCGATGACCGACACGGTTTCGGGCGCGCGCCGTTTCGTGCGCCCGGAACCGCATGCAACTGCGTAAAAAGCCCGCGAAGCCCTCACGGGTTTGCTGCATTCCGCGTGCGCCGCGCGCCGCCGCATTCTGCGAAGCCTCCCGGTCTGGCCGCCGAACTCAATCGGCCCAGTTCCGGACGTAGTCCGGCACGGGCACGCCGTCGTTGCCATCGGCATGAACCGGTGTACCACGCGTCGTCTTCAGTGGCAGAACCCCCGCCCACACAGCAAGCGAGAGATCTTCCTCCTTGTCGGACGGCAGCGAATCGCTGACTTTCACCGCCGCCTCCGCAAGAGAAATCCGCAGCACACTGGTTGCGTTGATTTCCTTCGAATTGCCCGGTCGTGCTTCATGCTTGCGGCCCGCGGCGATCTTGTCCATGAAGGCATCCAGCACCGCGAGCTTTTCCGCGCTTCCTTCCACTGCGTCGAACCGCCCGTAGATCAACGCCGATCGATAATTCATCGAATGACTGAAGGCCGACCTGGCCAGCACGAGCCCATCCAGCAGCGTAATCGCCACGGAGGCCTGCGTGCCCGCAGACAGCGCCTTGATCATCCGGCTTCCGTTCGACCCGTGGATATAGAGATCGTCGCCCCGTCTCCAGTGGGCTGTCGGGATGCAGTGCGTGTCCTGTCCGTCGCCGAACGCGATGTGACAGACGTACGCATCGTCCACGATGCGGTAGAGCATCGCACGATCGTGATTCGCCAGTTCGGGCAGGCGGCGAATGGTGGTACGGGATGTGGGAGAGATGAGGGTCTGGTCTTTCATGTTTCGTTTTCCTGTTCGCGCGCAGCCTTGCGCACATCGATCGGCCCGCGTTCTCGCAAAACGCATATATCCGGTCGAATATATCTATGCACTGCGAAATTAATTGAATCGGAATCGCACGATATCGATGCGTGAGCAACCGGTCGAACGATTCATCGACCGTCGCTCGCCAAATCGATCAAAATACGCGATCGCAACGATCGTCCGACGTACCGGCAATCCGCTGCGAATCGCCCGGCACGGAACGGCGCCGCGAGAACGTGAACAATACGATGTGCGCTGATTCTTAAAAAGAACCAGCCCAAGGAAAAAATCTGGAACCAGCCTATGGATCTCGCGCTGCTCATCTCGTCGCTTTCCAGGCAGGACGGCACGACAAGACACAGCCAGCAGGAAGCCCTGTACCGGAGCCTGCGCAACATGCTGCTGGACGGGCAGATTCCGCCCCGCACGCGGCTCGCGTCGACGCGCGTGCTCGCGGCGGAACTGGGCATCGCGCGCAACTCCGCGGTCTATGCGTACGAGCGTCTTGCCGAAGAAGGCTTCGTGGCGGCCACGCGCAACGGCACGATCTCGCTGTGGGACGGATGCGGCCGTTCGAGCGCCGGGACTGACGACAGCCCGGCCCGGGTTCACCTGTCCGAGCGCGTGCACGGCCTGGAGAACACTGATCCCGAGCCCGAGCGCATGCTGCCGTTCGTCCCCGGCCTTCCTTCGCTCGACGAATTCCCCGTCGCCCAGTGGCGCCGTTGCATCGAGCGCGCATGGAAAGCCGTCAAGCCCGCTCACCTCGCGTATGGCCCGGTCGAAGGGCTGCCCGAATTGCGGCGCGCCGTGGCCGCCTATATCCGGGTTTCGCGAGGCGTGCGCTGCGAGACCGGCCAGGTATTCATCACCGACGGCACGCAGAGCAGCCTCGAGCTGTGCGCGCGCATGCTCGCGAACCCCGGCGAATTCGGCTGGCTCGAAAACCCCTGCTATAACGGCGCCAGGACGGCATTCCGCTCGACCGGCCTGCATATCGTGCCGGTCGAGGTCGACCACGAAGGCATGACGCCGACCGACGAACAGTGGCGCGACAAGCCGCCCCGGCTGATCTATACGACGCCGTCGCACCAATACCCGCTCGGCGCGCTGATGAGCCCGCGACGACGCGCGGCGCTCGTCGAGCATGCGCGTGCATGCGGTGCGTGGATCATCGAGGACGACTACGACAGCGAGTTCCGCCACGGTGGCCAGCCGCTCCCGGCGATCCAGGGCCTCCATGGCGACGCGCCGGTCTGCTATCTCGGCACGTTCAGCAAGACGATGTTTCCCGCCCTCAGGCTCGGCTTCATGGTGGTGCCGCCGGTCCTGGTCGACCGCTTCACCCGAACGCTGCGCGAACTCGTCCATCGCGGCCATTCAGCCGATCAACTGGCGATGGCCGAATTCATCGACACCGGCCTCTTTGCGCGGCACCTGCGCCGCATGAGAGCGCTGTACGCCGAGCGGCGCAGCAGCCTCGAAGCGGCACTCGCCCGCCATCTCGGCACCACGTTGAGCGTTCGTGAAAGCCCGGGCGGCATGCATCTGTCGGCGGATCTCGCGCTGCCGCTGCACGACACCGATGTCGCACGCGCCGCGTCCGCGCATGGCCTGCTGCTTCAGCCGCTGAGCAGCTACGGCGTCGGCGACGGCCGCCGGTACAACGGCTTCGTGCTCGGATATTCCGGCCTAAGCGACACGACGATCGAAACAGCGACGATGCAGTTCGCGGGCGTCATCGAAAAACTCAGCCGCACGCGGTGCTGAGCGCAGCACGCCGCATCGTCACTCACAGTTGCGATTCGATCGGAAACAGCCCGAGAAACCAGACTTCCACCCGGCGCGCAGCCGAAACTTCCGGTTCATGGCCGAGCTCGGTGACCGTCCCGTCCGAATCGGTCTGAACCCACTTGAGCTGCCCTTTCCCCGCCGGATCGGTCCTCGGCTCGACACGCCACGCGATCCGGTCGAGTCGGGATTCCAGATCGTTTGCAACCTGCGACGCAACTGCCGGACTCTCGCAGTAAACGCCGATCTCCGTATTGAGGTTCAGCGAGCGCGGATCGAGGTTCATCGACCCGATGAAAATGCTCTTGTGATCGAACACGTAGGTCTTCGCATGCAGCGACGCACGCGACGATCCGATGATGACCTGCTTCGAAATGCTCCTGTCGCCCGACGGCCGCCGTTCGTAAAGCCGCACGCCGGCCGCCACGAGATCGCTTCGGTAGCGACGATAGCCGGCATGCACGGCCGCCACGTCGGTCGACGCGAGCGAATTGGTCAGCACCGTCACGCGCACGCCGCGCGCCGAGAGCGCGCGCAGCCGCTCGACGACGGCCTTGCCCGGCACGAAGTACGTGCGACACGATCAGCAGGTCATGTTCGGGCTGCAAGGCGAGCGCGCGCAATTGCGGCATCAGGTGCCCATCGCTGTCCTTCGGCGAATGTGCGATCTTCGACGGATCGTCGTACAACACCGTCGCGCGCCCCCACGACAGTTCAGTGCCCTGCCCATGAACGATCCGGTCGAGCCGTTGCCTCGCTTCGAGCACGTACGGATTGTCCTCCATCGCCCTCAGGTAGTCGCGCAACCGCTCGCGCTCTCGATCCAGCCCGCCCGGCGCCGCGTCGTGCCCGACCAGCGCGTCGATCGGATACGCATACGGGGAATTCCAGAACGTATCGAATTCCGTCGAGATGTCCTTCACGACCGGGCCATGGACGACGACATCGAGATCGCCGAACTCCAGCATCGACGATGCGCCGAAGTATTCGTCGCCGATATTGCGGCCGCCGACGATCGCCGCCTGGTTGTCCGCGATCATCGCCTTGTTGTGCATGCGCCGATTGACGCGCGAGAACTCGAACACCGTGCCGATCTTCTTGAACCGGCGCGTAGCGACCGGATTGAACAGGCGGATCTCGATGTTCGGATGCGAGCTGATCTCGAGCAGCTTGCGGTCGTCCGCGTTCGTGCCGAGATCGTCGAGCAGCGCGCGAACACGCACGCCGCGATCGGCCGCGCGAATGATCGCGTCGGCCAGTTCATGACCGGTCAGGTCGTCGTGCCAGATGTAGTACTGAAGGTCCAGCGACCGGTCCGCGCGATCGGCAAGCAGCACACGCGCATCCAGCGCATCGACCGGATCGGTCAGCAGATGAAACGCGTCCTGCCCCGGATGCATGCCGGCCTGCTGGCGGAACGCGACGCCCAGCCGCGTGTTTTCCGTGTCGGCGAATGCATGCGTCGGCGCGCGGTCGGCCTGCGGCGGCAGGCTGGCGCACGCGACGAGCGCCAGCAACGAAAGAATCGCACCCCACGAACGCAGCATGATCATGATTACCGTCGCCACTCCCCGGCGAAGCATGTTTATTCTGGCCGCCGGATGGATCGCGGGGCTCGACGGCTGAACGGGCGCCCGACAGGCATCGCGCGCGGACCGTGCCGCGCCACAGCATACTTCGATTGCCATCGGGACGGCATCCTCTCCGTGTTTCCCCGGTGGCAGTGTTCTGACGATGCGCGACATGCCGCTGTCGCTCGCGGCGGAAACGCCCGTGCGGATGTTCAGGGGGTGATCGATGCGGGCACACGCAGCGCACGCGGCGTGGTGTGCGCCGTTTCACGGCGGTCCGGACGCTCGCCTACGCAAGGAAAAACCGCGACGCATGAGGCCATCGCGGTTTTCGGCATGCCGCGACACAGCGCGGCATGAAATGCCGGTGGTCCGTGGATTCGTCGACCGTCGTGCGAAGCCGTGTCCGCGAGTAAGCGACCAATGCGCGCGACAGGAAGGAGTAGCCGCCGGGTATCCACTCGAAGCGACCGTCCGCGCGATTCGTGAACATCGGAAACACATCGACCTTCCGATTCCGGTCGATTCGTTATCCGGATCTGCATCGATCCAACAGACCCATGCCCGATCCGGCGCGCACTTTGTACGCTTTCGTACTGCGCCGTCCGTCCGTTACCAGTACCGTGTAACCATGCCGGACATCCGTCGCGACGCCACGCCAGCCTGTATACCGCGTGCATGAACGGGATCGGCACGAACCGCTCCGCATCCACGGACGAGCGACTGGACGCCACCGCACGGCACGCGGTTCAGCCGGATCATCGACATGCCGCGCATCGATCTGACGAGAACATCATGCTACGAAGCATCAAGGAATTGCACGGAAGCGCGGTGCGCGCGAAGGACGGCGACATCGGACACGTCAATCAAGCCTACTTCGACGACGACAACTGGTGCATCCGCTACCTAGTCGTCGAGACGGGCGACTGGCTGCACGAGAGGCTGGTGCTCATCTCGCCCTATTCCGTCAAGCACACCGACTCCCGATCCAGCACGCTGCATGTCGACCTTACGCGCCAACAGGTAGCAGACAGCCCGGATCTGGACGCACACAAGCCGGTATCCCGCCAACACGAAATCGAATACCTGCGTTACTACCATTACCCGCCCTACTGGGGTGGCCCGAACCTGTGGGGCATGGACGCATACCCTGCGTCCCATTCTGCCGCCCTGTCGCAAGATCTCGAGGCTGGAAATCCGCTGCCCACCCGCGCAACGCCGGCCGATGCGCCAGCAGATGCGCCGACGGATACGCATCTGCGCGGCACCGGCAAGGTCAAGGGTTATCGGCTCGAAGCCACGGCCGGACGCATCGGTCGCGTGTCCGACTTCATCTACGACGATGAAGCCTGGGTGATCCGCTATCTCGCGATCAGAACGCGGAACTGGTGGTTGACCAACAAGGAAGTCCTGATCGCGACGCACTGGCTCGACCAGGTGGACTGGGCCACGGAAACGGTATCGACCGAGCTCAACCGCGACTCGATTCGCCATAGCCCCGAATACGACGATTCGCAGCCCGTCTATCGAAGCGACGAGATTGCGCTGCATCAGTTCTACGGCAAGCACGGCTACTGGTTGAACGCGGAATCGTCCACGACCCGCGGTGCGCTTTGATGCCACGGCCTCGGACCGCGTGAACCCCTGCAACCTTCCCGCTCGTCCGTCCTGAACGCTTTGTCAGTACGCACCGGAGAAGTTCCATGTCCGCTTTCATGCCCGTCATCTCGGCCCGGCAATTCATCGATCTGGTCAATCAGCGCCTGCCCTCGCATCACGTATTCAAGGCCGGGATGCGCGTGTTTCTCGTGAGGCCGGCATCCGCCGACGCCGATGCGACCGAGTTCGACTATTCACCGAGGACGCGCCGGGCGAGCGGCGTGGTCCTCTACGTCGTCGATCATGTGAAATCCCAATTCCTGGTCGAGCCGGACCTGAGGCTGGCCGGCTCCGGATAGCGCCGTTCGATGCGGCCGCCGGTCGAAGCCGGCCTGGAACGCGTTCAGGGCAATCGCAACTTTCTGCGCGGCCAGGTCCGCGACCGCAGCGTCGACACGTCGCTGGACGCAACCCAATACCGCCCGCAGTTACCCTCGGCTGCCTACGGAATCCCCTGGACACCCTGAGAAACAAAAAAAACCGCGAAGCCTTGCGGCATCGCGGGTTTCGAGACTTCCTCGGATAACCTTGGAAGCGAATCTGGTGGGCCCGGCGGGGTTCGAACCCGCGACCAATCGATTATGAGTCGACTGCTCTAACCGCTGAGCTACAAGCCCTGATGAGATTTGACGCGTGCTACACGCAGCCCCGGCAAAGAAGCCGGGCCGCATTGTAACAACAAAGGAGACAAACGCCACCGGCATCACGCAGATACCGGTGGCGTTCGTGGGAGAAACGCTGGAAATCAGTTCCCTTCGAGGAACGACTTCAGCTTGTCGGAACGGCTCGGGTGACGCAGCTTGCGCAGCGCCTTGGCCTCGATCTGACGGATCCGCTCGCGCGTGACGTCGAACTGCTTGCCGACTTCCTCGAGCGTGTGGTCCGTGCTCATTTCGATACCGAAACGCATCCGCAGCACCTTCGCCTCGCGCGGCGTCAGCGAATCGAGCACGTCCTTCACGACGTCGCGCATGCTTGCATGCAGCGCGGCATCCGCCGGCGCGACCGTGTTGGTGTCCTCGATGAAGTCGCCGAGATGGGAATCGTCGTCGTCACCGATCGGCGTTTCCATCGAGATCGGCTCCTTCGCGATCTTCATGATCTTGCGGATCTTGTCTTCCGGCATTTCCATCTTCTCGGCGAGCGTTGCCGGATCCGGCTCGAGGCCGGTTTCCTGCAGGATCTGCCGCGAGATGCGGTTCATCTTGTTGATCGTCTCGATCATGTGAACCGGAATACGGATCGTGCGTGCCTGGTCGGCGATCGAGCGCGTGATGGCCTGACGGATCCACCACGTCGCATAGGTCGAGAACTTGTAGCCGCGACGGTATTCGAACTTGTCCACCGCCTTCATCAGGCCGATGTTGCCTTCCTGGATCAGGTCGAGGAACTGCAGGCCGCGGTTCGTGTACTTCTTCGCGATCGAGATCACGAGACGCAGGTTGGCCTCGGTCATTTCGCGCTTCGCCTGGCGCGCCTTCAGTTCGCCGGCCGCCATCTGGCGGTTGGTTTCCTTCAGGTCCTTCAGCGGCAGCACGACGCGCGCCTGCAGGTCGAGCAGGCGCTGCTGCTGTTCGCGGATCGCCGGAACGTTACGCGACAGCACCGCGCTGTACGAATGGCCTTCGGCCATGATCTTCTCGGACCAGTCGAGGTCGGTTTCACTGCCCGGGAAGCGCGCGATGAATTCCGAACGCGGCATGCCGCACTTGTCGACGACGATGTGCAGGATCTGACGTTCGACCTGACGCACTTCGTCCACCTGCGCACGCAGCGTGTCGCACAGGCGTTCGACGGTACGCGCGGTGAAGCGGATCGTCATCAGTTCGGTCTGGATCGTTTCCTGCGCCTTCAGGTAGGCCTTCGACTTGTAGCCTTCCTTTTCGAACGCGCGGCGCATCTTGTCGAACCACTCGCTGATCTGCGAGAACTTGTCGAGCGAGGCACGCTTGAGGGCTTCGAGCTGGGCGGCGTTGGCCGATGCCTGTGCGGCACCGTCATCCTCCTCCTCTTCCTCTTCTTCCTCTTCCTCCTCGGCTTCCTCGTCCTCGTTCTCGATGGCTTCCGCTTCCTTCGCGGAGAAGCCGTCCGTATCGGCGGAGTCCGAAGCATTCGGATCGAGCAGGCCGTCGACGAGCTCGTCGACGCGGATCTCTTCGTTCGCGACGCGCTCGGCCATCGCGAGGATGTCGGCGATCGTCGTCGGGCACGCGGAAATCGCCATCACCATGTGGCGCAGGCCGTCCTCGATCCGCTTCGCGATCTCGATTTCGCCTTCGCGCGTGAGCAGCTCGACCGTGCCCATTTCGCGCATGTACATCCGGACCGGATCGGTCGTGCGGCCGAATTCCGAATCGACGGTGGACAGCGCGACTTCCGCTTCCTCTTCGACTTCATCGTCCGACGACGCGGCCGGCGCGTTGTCGTTCAGGAGCAGCGTTTCCGCGTCCGGTGCCTGCTCGTAGACCGCCACGCCCATGTCGTTGAACGTGCCGATGATGCCTTCGAGGGCTTCGGTCTCGGTGAAGTTGTCCGGCAGGTGGTCGTTGATTTCGGCGTACGTAAGGAAGCCGCGCTCCTTGCCGAGCTTGATCAGCGCGCGCAGCTTCACGCGGCGCTCTTCGAGCTCCTCGGCCGTGCCCGGCGTGCTCGTCGCGAACGCTTCCTTCAGCAGCGCCTTTTCCTTGGCGCGACGATCGCGCACCTTGGATTTGCCCGGTGCAGCCGCGGCTGCGGGCTGCTCGTCGCTCTGATTTGCGTCGTCATCGACGGATACTTCGTTCAGCTTTTTGGTCATGGAGTTCGCCGTACCGGCTATATCGACTCGCGGCTGCTGGACGACAGCCGGTTGAACCGTGGGTGCATGAGTAGTACGTACTGCCGTTTCGTCCGCGGCGGCAGTCGTGTCCCTTGCGCTTTTCGCACTTGCCCGCTTCGCCGCCGGCTTGGCCGGCCCGGAGTCGGGTCTGGCGGCAGCCCGTGTTCTGGCTGCCGGCGCCGGCGCAGCCTGAGCAGTGCCGGCCGCGGTTTTCTTTCCCGCCGGGGCTGACGATGCTGAAGACGTTGTCCTGGTGGAAGAAGCAGACTTGGCCGCTGTGACCTTCTTGGTCGGCTCCGTCGAGCCCTTGCCCGTTGCTTTCTTTCCGCCTGTCGTCTTTGCCATCGCGATTCTCGCCTCTGCTTGGAAAACAAACCGCTGGAAACCTTATATTATAGCACGCTGGGGAGCCCTCTCTAAGCGCCCCGGCCGCCTACAGCCCGAGCCGACGCTTCATGTCGGTTCGCTGCTGGTTCAATTCCGTCAATTCGGCCAGTTCCTCGGGTGTGAAGGTGGATTGCCGCGCCAGCCGATCGAGCCGGTCGCAGCAGGCGTCGTAGCGCATCTTGAGCACCCCCGCCTGCAGCTCCTCCCCCGCGATCCGTTCCTGTTCACGCTGCCGCTCGGGCACCGTCTCGTCTTCCGGATTCTGTAACAGCAAATCGCGGACGTTTTCATCATAGTCCAGAATTTCGCGGAAGATTTCCTCGTAAGTCGCCCCGTTCGAGGACGTCCGCAGGACATCCGACAGCAGCCGGAACTCCGCGCCGTCACCCAGCGCACGCGCATGGTCGACGACTTCGGCGAACAATTCGCCGATGCGCGGCAACGCGCGCAGGGTCGCAATCTGTTCGTCGTCGAGCTGCGACGCGATGCGCGGATGCATCACCAGCGTGCGCAACGCACGCTTTTCGCTGTCCGTCACTCGGCGCCGCTCGCTGCGCGCGGGCGCCTGGCGCGGCGGCGCCGCGATCCGCGCGTCGACGTCGGACAGCCCCGCGACCTCTTCGAACGGGATATCGAGGCGGTCCGCGAACATGTGCATGATCTGCGCGCGCAACGCGTTCGCGGGCAGCGCCTGCAGCAGCGGCTTCGCATCGAACAGCGCCTTCGCGCGGCCTTCCGGCTGATCGAGCGCCTTGCCGGCAATTGCTTCGTTCAACAGAAATTGCGACAGCGGCATCGCGCGCTCGACCTGCTCGGAGAACGCATCCGCGCCGAACTCGCGCACATAGCTGTCCGGATCGTGCTCGGACGGCAGAAAAAGGAACCGGATCGTGCGGTTGTCCGCCGCATGCGGCAGGCACGCCTCCAGCGCGCGCCGGGCCGCACGCCGCCCGGCCGAGTCGCCGTCGAAACTGAAAATGACCGTGTCGGTCTGGCGCAGCAGCTTCTGCACGTGAATCGGCGTGCACGCGGTACCGAGCGTCGCAACCGCGTTCGGGAAACCGAGCTGCGCGAGCGCGACGACGTCCATGTAGCCTTCGACGACCAGCACGTACTTGCGCTCGCGAATCGCCAGCCGCGCCTCGAACAGCCCGTAAAGCTCGCTGCCCTTGTTGAACAGCGGCGTTTCGGGCGAGTTCAGGTACTTCGGCTCGCCGCTGCCGAGCACGCGGCCGCCGAAGCCGATCACCTGCCCCTTCACGTTGCGGATCGGGAACATGATCCGCTCGCGGAACCGGTCGTAGCGGCGCGCGACGCCCTGCGCATCGGTTTTCTCGCTGACGATCACGAGCCCCGACTCGACAAGCGACTCGTCGCGATAGTCGGGAAACGCGGTTTCGAGGTTCTGCCAGCCGTCCGGCGCATAACCGAGCCCGAAGCGCGCGGCGATCTCGCCGGTCAGGCCCCGGTTCTTCAGGTACTGGATCGCGACGGTCGCGCCGCGCAATTGCTTGCGGTAATAATCGCACGCGGCGGACATCACGTCGGACAGCGCGGTCGCGACGGATTTCGACACCGGCGCCGGATAATCGCCGCCTCCGCCCCCACCGCCGCGCATCGACGGCTCGTGCGGCACGGTCAGCCCGACGGACTGCGCGAGCTCCTGCACGGCTTCCGGGAACGTGAGCCCCGCATGCTCCATCAGGAAGCCGATCGCCGTGCCGTGCGCGCCGCAGCCGAAGCAGTGATAGAACTGCTTGGTCGGACTGACGGTAAACGACGGGCTCTTCTCGTTATGGAACGGGCACAGCCCCATGAAGTTGGCGCCGCCCTTCTTGAGCTGCACGTACCGACCCACCACGTCGACGATATCGACGCGGTTCAGCAAGTCCTGCAGGAACGAATGCGGAATCACCGTGGGATCGAGCGAAAAAAGACAATACGACGCCCGGCGCACGCAACGCCGCGCGCGCCGGGAACGGGTTTTACTTCGTGAGCGCGGCCTTGACCTGCGCGGAAACGGCCGTCATGTCGGCACGGCCGGCGAGCTTGCCCTTCAGCACGCCCATTACCTTGCCCATGTCCTGCGGGCCGGCTGCGCCGGTTTGCGCGACCGCCGCCTGGATCTCGGCCGCCACTTCGGCGTCCGACAATTGCGCGGGCATGTAGCCGCCCAGCACGGTCAGCTCGGCCTGCTCCTTCGCGACGAGGTCATCGCGGCCGGCGGCCTGGAACTGGCTGATCGAATCCTTGCGCTGCTTGATCATCTTGTCGATCACGGCCGTGATGCCCGCGTCGTCGAGCGTGACCCGATCATCGACCTCACGCTGCTTGATCGCGGCCATCAGCAGGCGAATCGTCGCCAGGCGCTCGCTTTCCTTCGCGCGCATCGCGGCCTTCATGTCTTCGCTGATCTGCTCTTTCAAACTCATCTTTCACCCGGGATGGAAACGTGAATCCGACGCCCGCGAACAGGCGTCAACACAAAAACCCGCTTGGGACAGTGTCTCAAGCGGGTTGCTCGAATCCGGCATCGGCGACTCGCCGCCTGATCGGCTGCGCGATCGCACCCGATCGCACGGAGTCGCCGGTGCGCCGCTCAGCGAACCGCGCGGCGCCCAATCGTTCAGTACAGCTTCTTCGGCAGCGTCTGGCTGCGGATACGCTTGTAATGACGCTTCACCGCAGCAGCCTTCTTGCGCTTGCGCTCCGCGGTCGGCTTCTCGTAAAACTCGCGCGCACGAAGTTCGGTCAATAGACCATTCTTCTCGATCGTGCGCTTGAAGCGACGCATTGCAACTTCGAACGGCTCGTTCTCTTTAACGCGAATGATCGTCATGATCCAACACGAATAAAGGTTTGCAGGGAAAGACTACCGAGTATAGCAGAGCGATTGCTCAAAGGCACGGGGCCTGGTCCCGCTAAAACGGAGCTTGTCCGGCCCGTCAGACGCCGCGCGCATACTCCGCCGCGGCCTGCCCGGCCGCCGTGCCGGACGCCCACGCCCACTGGAAGTTGTAGCCGCCGAGCCAGCCCGTCACGTCCACCGCCTCGCCGACGAAGAACAGCCCCGGCACGCGCGCGCTCATCATCGACGCCGACGACAGCTCCCGCGTATCGATCCCGCCCTTCGTCACCTCGGCCTTCTTGTAGCCTTCGGTGCCGTTCGGCGTCAGCGTCCATCCGGCGAGCGCGTCGCCGATCTGGCGCAGCGTCTTGTCGGGCAGGTCCGCGAGCCGCGCGTCGGCCGCGACACTGTGCGTGTCGAGCCATGCGTGCGCGAGGCGCGACGGCACCCAGTCCGCCAGCAGCGAACCGATCTGGCGCTTCGACGTGCGCTTCGCGTCGAGCAGGTCGACCACCGTGTCGCGCTGCGGCAGCAGGTCGACGCGAATCGGGTCGCCAGGCTGCCAGTAGCTCGAGATCTGCAGGATGCCGGGCCCCGACAGGCCTCGATGGGTCAGCAGCAGGTCCTCGACGAATTCGCCGCCGCGCTTCTTGTCGCCGGTCGACACGCGCACTTCGAGCGACACGCCGGAGAGCGCCGCGAACGGCTCCCAGTCGTGCTGCGCGAACGTGAGCGGCACGAGCGCGGGCCGCGTATCGATGAGCTTGTGGCCGAACTGCTTCGCGAGCCGGTAGCCGAAGTCGGTCGCGCCGATCTTCGGGATCGACAGGCCGCCTGTCGCGACAATCAGTGCGCGCGCACCAATCGGCCCGGCCTGCTGCGTGTCGAGCGTGAAGCCGTCGGCCGGCGCGTGGCGCACCGCGTCGACGACGACGGGCCGGCGCCACGCGATGCCGCCCGCGTCGCACTCGTGCTTCAGCACGTCGATGATCGCGTCGCTGCCGTGATCGCAAAAAAGCTGGCCCTTGTGCTTTTCGTGCCAGGTCACATGATGGCGCTTGAGCAGCCCGAGGAAGTCGCGCGGCGTATAGCGCGCCAGCGCCGAACGCGCGAAATGCGGATTCGCCGACAGGTAGTTGTCGGGGCCTGCGTACAGGTTCGTGAAGTTGCAGCGGCCGCCGCCCGAGATGCGGATTTTCTCGGCGAGCCGCGGCGCGTGATCGATCAGCACGACGCGGCGGCCGAGTTGCCCGGCGACCGCGGCACTCATCATCCCGGCAGCACCCGCGCCGATCACGGCGATGTCATAAGTTTCCATGGCGCGGATTGTACCTGCCCGGCATAGGGCCCGGGCCGCCGCCAGCGGCGGCCTGCCCTCGCCTGTTATACTTTCTGGTTACGTCGACCTTCCTGCGGCGCGCCCGATATGGCGCGCCCTGCCCGTACCCATGCTCGTTCTCGGCATCGAAAGCTCCTGTGACGAAACCGGCCTCGCGCTCTACGACACGCAGCGCGGCCTGCTCGCGCACGCGCTCCATTCGCAGATCGCGATGCACCGCGATTACGGCGGCGTCGTGCCCGAACTCGCGTCGCGCGACCACATCCGCCGCGCGCTGCCGCTGCTCGAGGAAGTGATGGCGCAAAGCGGCACGCGCCGCGACGACATCGACGCAATCGCATTCACGCAGGGCCCTGGCCTCGCCGGCGCGCTGCTGGTCGGCGCGAGCATCGCGAATGCGCTCGCGCTCGCATGGAACAAGCCGACCGTCGGCATCCATCATCTCGAAGGCCACCTGCTGTCGCCGCTGCTCGTCGCCGAGCCGCCGCCGTTCCCGTTCGTCGCGCTGCTGGTTTCCGGCGGCCACACGCAACTGATGCGCGTGACCGACGTCGGCGTGTACGAGACGCTCGGCGAAACGCTCGACGACGCGGCCGGCGAAGCGTTCGACAAGACGGCAAAACTGATCGGCCTCGGCTACCCGGGCGGCCCGGAAGTGTCGAAACTCGCAGAAACGGGCACGCCGGGCGCGGTCGTGCTGCCGCGTCCGATGCTGCATTCGGGCGACCTCGACTTCAGCTTCAGCGGCCTGAAGACGGCCGTGCTCACGCAGATGAAGAAGTTCGAGGCAGCGAAGCTGACGGGTGAAGCGCTCGAACGCGCGAAAGCCGACCTCGCGCGCGGTTTCGTCGACGCGGCCGTCGACGTGCTCGTCGCGAAGTCGCTCGCCGCGCTGAAGAAGACGAAGCTCAAGCGCCTCGTGGTCGCGGGTGGCGTCGGCGCGAACCGCCAGTTGCGCGAGGCGCTGTCGGCCGCCGCGGCCAAGCGCGGCTTCGACGTGCACTACCCCGATCTCGCGCTCTGCACCGATAACGGCGCGATGATCGCGCTCGCGGGCGCACTGCGGCTCGGCCGCTGGCCCGAGCAGGCGAATGCCGACTACGCGTTCACGGTGAAGCCGCGCTGGGATCTCGCGTCGCTCGCACGCTGAGCCGCGCAACGTAACGCGACGCCGCACGCACCGTGCACACGTAAAAAGGCCGCTCAAACGAGCGGCCTTTTTCATCGGCGCGACAAAACGACGCAGCGTTATGCAGCCTGCCGCTTGTCGCGTTCGATCAGCGCATACGCGCTGTGATTGTGGATCGACTCGAAGTTCTCGGCTTCGAGCACGTACGCGGCCACGCGCTCGTCCGCATCGAGACGCTGCGCGACATCGCGCACGAGATCCTCGACGAACTTTGGATTCTCGTACGCGCGCTCGGTGACGAACTTCTCGTCCGGGCGCTTAAGCAGGCCCCACAGTTCGCACGACGCCTCTTCCTCCGCGATGCGGATCAGCGCCTCGACCGGCAGGTCGGCCGCGAGCTCGGCATCGATCGTCACGTGCGAGCGCTGGTTGTGCGCGCCGTACTGCGAGATCTTCTTCGAACACGGGCACAGGCTCGTCACCGGCACGAGCACCTTCAGGAACAGGCGCGCGTCGCCGTTGCGGCTTTCGCCCGCGAGCGTCACTTCATAGTCGAGCAGGCTCTGCACGCCGGACACCGGCGCCGTCTTGTTCACGAAGTACGGGAACGTGACCTCGATGCGACCCGCCTCGGCCTCGAGCTTCTCCAGCATCGACGCGAGCATCGCGCGGAAGCGCTCGACCGTCAGCGGCGCGCGGTTCTCTTCGAGCAGCGCGACGAAGCGCGACATGTGCGTGCCCTTCTGGTCGGCCGGCAGGCGCACGTCGAGGTTCCAGACACCGACGGTCGGCTGCACGTCGCCGCTTTCGGTACGCACCGTCAACGGATGCCGGACCGCCTTCACGCCCACGCGCTGAATCGGAATCTGACGGGTATCCACCGTGCTCTGCACGTCGGGCATCACGAAGGCGGGATTCATCTGGTTCATCTTGTTCAATCCTTGTAAGCCGCGCGTCCGACGACGCGCACGCCGCGTCATGCGGCAGCCGGAAAAGCAACATGGGCCCGCAGGCCCATGTTTTCCGCATCAATGAAGACCGGTTGCGCCAGTCGCACCAGCGCCGCCCGCGGGCGGCGCCAGCTTATGCGACGCGCTTCGCCTGACCGGCGACATCAGCCGCCGGGTTCAGGAAGCGTTCGCGAATCGATTTCGCGATGCCCGCGCCGTCGAGGCCGCATTGCGACAACAGCTTTGCGTGGTCGCCGTGGTCGACGAACTGGTCAGGGAGGCCCAATTGTAGTACGGGTCGGATAACCCCACTCTCCATCAGGGCTTCCACGCAGGCCGAGCCCGCGCCGCCCATCACGCAGCCTTCCTCGATCGTGACGAGGTAGTCGTGCGTCTCGGCGAGTTCGCGCACGAGCGCCGCGTCGACCGGCTTCACGAAGCGCATGTTCGCGACGGTCGCGTCAAGCTCTTCACCGGCGACAAGCGACGGTGCGACCATCGTGCCGAACGCGAGGATCGCGACGCGCTTGCCTTCCGGCTGAGCCGTGCGGCGACGCACTTCACCCTTGCCGAGCGGGATCTCGGTGAATTCCTTCACCGTCGGCACGCCCGTGCCCGCGCCGCGCGGATAGCGCACCGCGGTCGGGTTCGGCTGCTGCAGCGCCGTGTGCAGCATCTGGCGGCATTCGTTCTCGTCGGATGCGGCCATGACCGTCATGTTCGGGATGCAGCGCATGAACGCGAGATCGTACGCGCCCGCGTGCGTCGCGCCATCCGCGCCGACCAGGCCCGCGCGGTCGATCGCGAACACGACCGGCAGGTTCTGCAGCGCGACGTCGTGGATCAGCTGGTCGTAAGCACGCTGCAGGAACGTCGAGTAGATCGCGACGACCGGCTTGAGCCCTTCGGTCGCGAGGCCGCCCGCGAACGTCACCGCGTGCTGCTCGGCGATGCCGACGTCGTAGTAGCGATCCTTGAAACGCTTCTCGAACTCGACCATGCCCGAGCCTTCGCGCATCGCGGGCGTGATGCCGACGACGCGCGTATCGCGCTCGGCTTCATCGCACAGCCACTCGCCGAACACCTGCGTGTACGTCTTCTTCGCGGGCGTGGTCGACGGTTTGATGCCTTCGGCCGGGTTGAACTTGCCGGGGCCGTGATAGAGCACGGGATCGGCTTCGGCGAGCTTGTAGCCCTGGCCTTTCTTCGTCACCACGTGCAGGAATTGCGGGCCGCGCAGTTCGCGGATGTTCTGCAGCGTCGGGATCAGCGAATCGAGATCGTGACCGTCGATCGGGCCGATGTAGTTGAAGCCGAACTCCTCGAACAGCGTGGCCGGCACGACCATGCCCTTCGCGTGCTCCTCGAGCTTGCGCGCGAGTTCGAGCACCGGCGGCGCAACGCTCAGCACGCGCTCGACGCCCGCGCGCGCAGCCGCGTAGAAGCGGCCCGACATCAGGCGAGCGAGATGGCGATTCAGCGCGCCGACCGGCGGCGAGATCGACATGTCGTTGTCGTTCAGGATCACGAGCAGCTTCGCATCTTCCGACACGCCCGCGTTGTTCATCGCCTCGAACGCCATGCCGGCCGTCATCGCGCCGTCGCCGATCACGGCGATCGAGAAGCGATCGTCACCGTTCAGCTGGCTGCCGATCGCCATGCCGAGCGCGGCCGAGATCGACGTGCTCGAATGCGCGGTGCCGAACGTGTCGTATTCGGATTCGCTGCGGCGCGGGAAGCCCGAGATGCCGTCGTACTGGCGCAGCGAATGCATCTGGTCGCGGCGGCCCGTGAGGATCTTGTGCGGGTAGGTCTGGTGGCCCACGTCCCAGACGATGCGATCGTTCGGCGTGTTGAACACGTAGTGCAACGCGATCGTCAGCTCGACCGTCCCGAGGTTGGACGACAAATGGCCGCCCGTCTTCGACACGCTGTCGAGCACGAACGCGCGCAGTTCATCCGCGAGCGGTTGAAGTTGGCGACGATCGAGGCGGCGCAAATCCGCCGGGTCGTCGATGGTTTTCAGCAAGTCGTACATCGTCGTTCCATTGTAGGAAATCAAACGCGCCCGCATTCTATTGCACGCACCGTAGCATGTGCGCGGCGGCGGGCTTTCGCGTCAGCTGACCCGGTTCACAACCAGGTCGGCAAGTTCGGCGAGACGCTGTGCGCGTGCGCCGAACGGTTTCAGCGCGTCGTGCGCTTCGGCGCGCAGTTGCGCTGCGAGCTCGCGCGACGCCTCGAGGCCGAGGATCGAAACGTAGGTCGGCTTGTCGTTCGCCGCGTCCTTGCCAGCCGTCTTGCCGAGCGTCGCCGAATCGGTCGTGACGTCGAGAATATCGTCGACGACCTGGAAAGCCAGGCCCACGGCCCCCGCATAGACGTCGAGCGCGGCCATCGTTTCCGCCGACGGCGTCTCGCCGGCCAGTGCGCCCATCCGCACGGCCGCGCGCAACAGCGCGCCAGTCTTCATCCGGTGCATCGTCTCGAGCTGCTCGCGCGTCAGCTTGAGGCCGACGCTCGCCAGGTCGATCGCCTGCCCGCCGGCCATGCCGAGCGAGCCGCTCGCAAGCGCAAGCTCGCGCACGAGCGCGGCCTGCTGCACCGGCGACAGCGCGTCGGCATCGGTCAGCGCGACAAACGCCTGCGACTGCAGCGCATCGCCGACGAGCAGTGCCGTCGGCTCGTCGTACTGCACGTGCACCGTCGGCTTGCCGCGTCGCAGCGCGTCGTCGTCCATGCACGGCATGTCGTCGTGCACGAGCGAGTAGACGTGGATCATCTCCAGCGCCGCCGCCGCCGCATTGCGCGCCGCTTCCGTTGCGCCGGTCAGCTCGCCTGCTGCATGGCACAGCAGCGGGCGAACGCGCTTGCCGCCGCCGAGGACCGCATAGCGCATCGCCTCGTGGAGTTGCGCAGGCATCGCGGTTTCAGCGGGCAGATAGTGACCGAGTGCGTCCTCGACACGGTCAAGCACGGACCGCATCCATTGTTCGAATGTCATAGATCGTCGTCTTCGCCGTCCGTGGCGGCCGTTCCGGACGAAAGCGGCTTCAGCGTCGCGCCGTCGAGCACGCGAACCTGCTGCTCCACTTTCTCGAGCTGCTGTTGGCAAAATGCAACGAGGGTCGCACCGCGGCGATACGCCGTCAGTGAATCCTCGAGGCTCAACGCGCCGCCTTCCATCCGGGCAACCAGCGTCTCGAGTTCCGCGAGCGCCATCTCATAATTGTCCGGCAACGGTTCGGTGCCATTGCCGGGCGGCGTGGCGCCTGGGGATGCGGTTTTCGCCATGGACGAGGGTGTCAAATTTCAAAACAAGTCGGACATTCTACGGCAAAAGAGAATTCTCCGATCTGCCGACTTGGACGCCGGACACATATTCCGGCCCCATCTCCGGCACACAGTGTGCACCTGCCGATTGTCACCCGACAAAAAATTGACACAAATCAGGCACTTAATCCTGGCCTTGCGAGGCGAACCGGGTATAATTCCCCGTTTCCCTAAATCGATTTTTCGATGGTTGGGTTGTTCACTGCTTTCACGCTAACACCGGGAGTGGGAATGTCCAATCTGAGCGATGCGCTTCAGTTGAAGTCGGCTCACAGCCAGCTTCCAGTCACTGCATATTTCGATGAGGCGCTGCTCGAGCGCGAGATCGAAACCCTCTTCAAGAAAGGACCTCGTTACGTCGGGCACGAGTTGATGGTGCCCGAGGCGGGGGATTATTTTGCGCTGCCGTCCGAGAAGGAAGGCCGCGTGCTGGTCCGCAACCAGACGAACCAGATCGAACTGCTGTCGAACGTCTGCCGCCACCGGCAGGCAATCATGCTCAACGGGCGCGGCCACACGCAGAACATCGTGTGCCCGCTGCACCGCTGGACGTACGACCTGGAAGGCGAGCTGCTCGGCGCGCCGCACTTCCCCGAGAAGCCGTGCCTGAACCTCGGCAAGAGCCCGCTGCAAAACTGGCAGGGGCTGCTGTTCGAGGCCGAAGGCCGGAATGTCGCGCGCGACCTCGCCAATCTCGGCACGAAGCATCACTTCGACTTCTCCGAGTACCACTTCGATCACATCGAAGTGCACGAGTGCGATTACAACTGGAAGACGTTCATCGAGGTCTACCTCGAGGATTACCATGTCGTCCCGTTCCACCCGGGCCTCGGCAGCTTCGTGTCGTGCGACGACCTCAAGTGGGAATTCGGCGACTGGTACAGCGTGCAGACGGTCGGCGTGCACAACGCACTCGCGAAACCGGGCAGCGCGACTTACCAGAAGTGGCACGAGCAGGTGCTGAAGTTCCGCAACGGCGTGCCGCCGGAGTTCGGCGCGATCTGGATGGTCTACTACCCTGGCCTGATGATCGAGTGGTATCCGCACGTGCTCGTCGTGTCGTGGCTGATCCCGCGCGGCCCGCAGAAAACGACCAACATCGTCGAGTTCTATTACCCCGAGGAAATCGCGCTGTTCGAACGCGAGTTCGTCGAGGCCGAGCGCGCCGCCTATATGGAAACGGCCGTCGAGGACGACGAGATCGCGATGCGAATGGACGCAGGCCGCCGTGCACTGATGGCACGCGGCGAGTCGCAGGTCGGCCCGTACCAGAGCCCGATGGAAGACGGCATGCAGCACTTCCACGAGTTCCTGCGCCGCCACCTCGGCGACATCTGACGGCCGGTGCGGCGCTTCGACGCCGCACGGCATCCGGCAGACGAAAAGACGGGCTTCGGCCCGTCTTTTTTTGTTTAGACTTGGAGTGTCAGGCCATTCGCACTCCAGGGAGCTGTCATGCCACACACTCATTACACCACGCTCATCTCCGCCGCCAATCTCGCCGAGCGCCTGGCCGCGGCGCCCGGCAGCGTCGTGCTGTTCGACTGCCGCTTCGATCTCGTCGATCCCGGCGCGGGCGCAGCCGCCTATGCAGCCGGTCACATCCCCGGCGCGCAGTATCTTCATCTCGATCGCGACCTGTCGGGACGCAAGACAGGTACCAACGGCCGCCATCCACTGCCGACCCGCGACGCGCTCGCCACGCTGCTCGCGAGCCGCGGCCTCAAGCAAGGCCAGCAGGTCGTCGCATACGACGCGCAAGGCGGCGCCTACGCGGCGCGCCTGTGGTGGCTGCTGCGCTGGCTCGGCCACGATTCGGTGGCCGTACTCGACGGCGGCCTGCAGGCTTGGGAAGCGGCCGGCCAGCCGCTGACTACCGACGTACCGCAACCGGCCGCCGGCGATTTCCGCGCGGCAGCGCCGCTCGAATCGACGGTCGACGCGGCAGCCGTGCTCGCGAACGTGACGTCGCGCACGCGCGTCGTGATCGATGCTCGCGCACCGGACCGCTATCGCGGCGAAAACGAAACGATCGATCCCGTGGGCGGCCACATCCCCGGCGCACGCAACCGGTTCTTCAAGGACAACCTGACCGCCGATGGCCGCTTCAAGACCGGCCATGAATTGCGCGAGACGTTCTCCACGCTTCTGGCGGGCACCGAACCGAATCTCGCGATCCTGCAGTGCGGCTCCGGCGTCACCGCCTGCCACAACGCGCTTGCGCTGGAGATCGCGGGGCTGCACGGCGCATCGCTGTATCCGGGCTCGTGGAGCGAATGGAGCGCCGATCCGTCGCGGCCGATCGCGACCGGCCCGAACCCGTAATCCGGACCGCGGCGCGCCGGCGAAGCAACGCGGCGGCCATTCGGCCGCCGCGTTCCGTTTACATCACGCCGTACTTGTGGAACCACGCGATCGCGCGCTTCCAGCCGTCCTCGGCATCGGCCTTTACATAGCTCGGCCGATAGTCGGCGAAGAACGCGTGGCCGGCATCCGGGTACACGACGATCTCCGATTCGCGCGCGAGCTTCGAATCGCTCGTCTGGATCGCCTTGCGCATGTCCGCGAGCGAGGCCTGCGTGATGTTCGTATCCTTCTCGCCGTACAGCCCGAGCACGGGCACCTTCAGCAACGCCGCATGATCGACCGGATTGAACGGCGTCATCTCGTCGGTCTTGCCCTCGACAAACCCGTACCACGCAACGGCCGCGCGCACGTGCGGATTGTGCTCCGCATACAACCACGCGTGGCGGCCGCCCCAGCAGAACCCCGTGACGCCGAGACGCGCCGGATCGCCGCCGTTCTTGCCGACCCACGCGACCGTCGCATCGAGATCCTCGGTGACCTGACGGTCCGGGACCTTGCTGATGATGTTGTCGAAAAGGTCCTTCATCGTCGGATACTTCGACGCGTTGCCCTGCCGCGCGAACAGGTCGGGCGCGATCGCGAGATAGCCGAGCTTCGCGAAGCGGCGGCACACATCGGCGATATGCGCATGCACGCCGAAGATCTCGTGGATCACGATAATGACCGGCAGGTTCGTCTTGCCGGCCGGCTGCGCGCGATAGGCCGGCACGCTCGCGTCGCCGGAGCGGATCTCGACGGTGTCGACGTCCAGCCCGGCGCTGTCGGTCGTGACCGTCTGCGCCGAAACGGGCAGCACGGCCGCCGCGAAGGTGCCGCCCAGCGCGGCCTGCATGAACTTGCGGCGCGAGAACGGGACGTGGGGGACCAGGCTGTCGACTTCGGGTTTCAACATGAATGCACTCCTCGATTGGGCGCCGCCGTCACGGTCGTGGATGCGGCATGACGGGACATCGCGCCGGCGCACGGCGCGGATGTCGCGGCGGTTGGCACCCCGCCGCAAACGGAAACCCGAACAAGATGCCCAATAATCCGTTGTCGCGTCAACTGTCAGATGTGTAAGACTCAATTACGAAGAATCGATCCGGCCGCCCCGGCCACGGTATCGATGCGTGCCGGCGCCCTGCCAGATCATGGCGCGGCCTGCATGGGTCGATCGCCGTTGCGCGACTGGAAGCTTGCGGATTGAAAACGAAAACGCGCGAACGATCTCGCCCGGCCGGAGCCTGCACGACCATCCGGCCGCCCGAAAAAACACGGGCGGAGAACACGCACGGCGTGCGCACTCCCCGCCCGCTCCCCGCGCGAACGCGCGGTCAGTGCAGCTTGACGCGCGGCAACGTCGTGCGCCGCAGCCAGTGTGCAACCGTGTCGAGCATCATCCGCGGATAGCCGTGCAGCGCCGCGACGTGCAGCCGGTACAGCGACATGTACATGAAGCGCGCAAACAGCCCTTCGATCAGCATGTTGCCGCCGATCAGCCCGCCCATCAGGTTGCCGACCGCGCTGAAATGGCCGAGCGACACGAGCGAACCGAAATCGCGATACGTGAATTCGGGCAGCGGACGCTCTTCGAGACGGCAGCCGATCGCCTTCAGCAGGAAGCTCGCCTGCTGGTGCGCGGCCTGCGCGCGCGGCGGCACGTTGCGCTCGTTGCCGGGCCACACGCATGCCGCGCAATCGCCGAGCGCGAACACGTTGTCGTCGGTGAAGGTCTGCAGCGTGCGGCGCACGTCGAGCTGGCCGAGCTTGTTGACCTGGAGGCCATCGAGATGCGACAGCACGGACGGCGCCTTGATGCCGGCCGCCCAGACCGTCAGATCCGCGCGCACCGCCTTGCCGCTCGCGGTATGCACGAGCCCCGGCGCGACCTCGGTCACGCGCTCGCCGAGCATCAGCCGCACGCCGAGTTTTTCGAGCAACTCGGCCGTCGCCGTCGACACGCGCTCCTGCAGCGCCGGCAGAATCCGCGGCCCCGATTCGATCAGCACGATGCCGACGTCGTGGCGCGGGTCGAGCTTGTGCAGCCCATACACGGACAGCACCTGCGCCGTGTTGCGCAGCTCCGCGGACAACTCGACGCCCGTCGCGCCGCCGCCGACGATCACGACCTGGATGCGCGGTTCGGCCGTATCGCCCGGCGCGGTCGGCGCCGGCGCCTGGTGCTCGGCACGCATGCACGCGGCGATCAGCCGCTTGCGGAAGCGCTCGGCCTCACCGACGGTATCGAGCGCGATCGCGTTTTCCGGCGCGCCCTGCACGCCGAAGAAGTGGGTCGTGCTGCCGATCGCGATCACGAGCGTGTCATATTCCAGCTCGCGCTCCGGCAGCAGTTCCTCGCCATCGCTGTCGTTGATGGGCGACAGCGTGATGCGCTTCGCCGCGCGGTCGAGCCCGGTCAGCCCGCCCTGCTGGAATTCGAAGCCGTGCCAGCGCGCCTGCGCCGCGTATTCGAGCTCCTGCGTGAACGGGTCCATGCTGCCCGCCGCGACCTCGTGCAGCAGCGGTTTCCAGATGTGCGTCGGATTGCGGTCGACGAGCGTGACGAGCGCACGCGCGGGACGATTGCCGCGCGCGCCGTAACGGTCGCCGAGCCGCGTCGCCAGTTCCAGGCCGCCCGCGCCTCCGCCTACGATGATTATCCGATGCATCCGATTCCCCCTTTGCGATTCGAAACTGCTGCCGCCGGACGAAACAAACGCGATGCATTCGCGCCACCCGGTGGATTAACCGGTTCGGACATCATCGATGTGCAGTTCGAAGCACTTCGATGCGCCCGCCCCGGAACGCGGGGCGCGCCGCTCCGCGTCAATGACATGACCGACATGCATTGTCCGGGAGCTTGCGCGTTGACCACAAGCAAACCATCTCGATATTCAGCATCCCTGCAACAATATGCCGCAGGAATCGGGAACCGCGCAGCGGTGCGTCAGTGTGCCTCTTCCCAGTTCGCTCCAGCGCCCACTTCGGCGACGAGCGGCACCTTCAGCTTCGCGACGCCGCACATCATTTCCGGCAGTTTCTCGCGCACGAGCGACAGTTCGTCGTCGGGCACCTCGAGCACCAGTTCATCGTGCACCTGCATGATCATCCGCGATGCAAGCTTGTCGCGCGTGAGCCAGTCGTCCACCGCGATCATCGACAGCTTGATCAGGTCGGCCGCGGTGCCCTGCATCGGCGCATTGATTGCCGCGCGCTCGGCCGCCTGGCGGCGCGGGCCGTTGCCGCCGTTGATTTCCGGCAGCCACAGGCGGCGACCGAAAACGGTTTCGACATAACCCTTCTCCTTCGCGGTCGCGCGCGTCTCTTCCATGTACTGCGCAACGCCCGGATAGCGGGCGAAATAACGGTCGATATAGAGCTTCGCCGCGTCGCGCGTGATGCCGAGGTTCGACGCGAGCCCGAACGCGCTCATCCCGTAGATGAGCCCGAAGTTGATCACCTTCGCGATCCGGCGCTGGTCGGAATTGACCTCCAGCGGCGTCACGCCGAACACCTCGGCGGCCGTCGCACGGTGGATGTCCTCGCCCTGCGAGAACGCGCGCAGCAGCGACGCGTCGCCCGAGATGTGCGCCATGATCCGCAGTTCGATCTGCGAATAGTCGGCCGACACGATCCGGTGGCCCGGCGATGCGATGAACGCCTCGCGGATCCGCCGGCCTTCGGCCGTGCGCACCGGAATGTTCTGAAGATTCGGATCGTTCGACGCGAGACGGCCCGTCACCGCGACGGCCTGCGCATAGTTCGTGTGCACGCGGCCCGTTGCGGGGTTCACCATGCGCGGCAGCTTGTCGGTATAGGTCGACTTCAGCTTCGACAGCCCGCGATGCTCGAGCAGCAGCTTCGGCAGCGGGTAATCCTCGGCGAGCTTCTGCAACACTTCTTCGTCGGTCGACGGTGCGCCGCTCGGCGTCTTCTTCACGACCGGCAACTGCAGTTGCTCGAAGAAGATCTGCCCGATCTGCTTCGGCGAGCCGAGATTGAATTCGCCGCCCGCCAGTTCGTACGCCTGCGCTTCGAGCTCGATCAGACGCGTCACGATTTCGGTGCTCTGCGCGTGCAGGAGCGCGTCGTCGATCAGCACGCCCGTGCGCTCCATCTTGCGCAGCACGAGCGACACGGGCATCTCGATCTCGCGATACACGCGCTCGAGGCCCGGTTCGCGCGCGACCTGCGGATACAGCACGTGATGAAGCTGCAGCGTGATGTCGGCATCCTCGGCCGCATATTCGGCGGCCTGCGCGAGCGCCACTTCGTCGAAGCCGATCTGCTTCGCGCCCTTGCCTGCCACGTCTTCGTACTTGATCGTCTTGACGCCCAGATGACGCAGCGCGAGGCTGTCCATGTCGTGCGTGCGGTGCGATTCGAGCACGTACGATTCGAGCAGCGTGTCGTGCTCGATGCCGTTCAACGCGATGTCGTAGTTCGCGAGCACCTGCGCGTCGTACTTCAGGTGCTGGCCGACCTTCTTGCGATCGGCCGATTCGAGCCACGGCTTCAGGCGTGCGAGCACTTCGTCGAACGGAAGCTGCTCGGGCATGTCGGGGCCGCGGTGCGCGACCGGCAGGTACGCGGCCTTGCCCGGTTCGACCGAGAACGACAGGCCGACGAGCCGCGCGAGCATCGGGTCGAGCGCGGTCGTCTCGGTGTCGAACGCGGTCAGCGCGGCCGCGTCGATCTTCGCGAACCACGCGTCGAATTGCTCCCAGGTCTGGATCGTGTCGTATTCGCGAACGATGTCGGCCGCCACCACCGGCGCCGGCTCGCCGTCCGGCGCATCGGCATCGCCGCCTTCCGCCGGTGCGCTGTCGACTTCGCGCAGCCACGTCTTGAAGCCGTAGCGCGCGAAGATGTCGCGCAGCAGATCTCGCGCCTCGCCGTCGGTCTTCAGCGACGCTTCGATCGATTCGAGGTGCGGCGCGAGATCGCAGGCCGTGTCGACCGTCACGAGCGTGCGGCCGAGCGGCAGGAAGTCGAGCGCGCGGCGCAGGTTGTCGCCGACCACGCCCTTGATGTCGCCTGCGTGTGCGATGACGCCGTCGAGGCTGTCGTATTGCGACAGCCATTTCACGGCCGTCTTCGGCCCGCACTTCTCGACGCCCGGCACGTTGTCGACGGTGTCGCCGATCAATGCCAGGTAGTCGATGATCCGCTCGGGCGGCACGCCGAACTTCGCGATCACGCCGTCGCGGTCGAGCGTCTCGTTGGTCATCGTGTTGACGAGCGTGACGTGGTCGGTCACGAGCTGCGCGAGATCCTTGTCGCCCGTCGACACGATCACGTTCATCCCGTGCCGTTCGGCTTCGCGCGCGAGCGTGCCGATCACGTCGTCGGCCTCGACGCCTTCGACCATCAGCAGCGGCCAGCCGAGCGCGCGCACCGCGCCGTGGATCGGTTCGACCTGCAATGCGAGGTCGGGCGGCATCGACGGGCGGTTTGCCTTATAGTCGGCATAAAGGTCGTCGCGGAACGTCTTGCCCTTTGCATCGAACACGCAAGCGCTATACTCTGCACTGACTTCCTTGCGCATACGGCGCAGCATGTTGATGATTCCGTAGAGCGCTCCGGTCGGCTCCCCGCCAGGGCCACGCAAATCAGGCATCGCATGGTAAGCCCGATACAGATAGCTCGAACCGTCAACCAATAGCAGGGTCTTACCTTCCAGATTTCGTTCTTCAGGCATTATGAACAAGAGAAAAGTGATTCCGAGTCTGCGTTCACTCGCAGATCAAGAGCGCGCGACGGCCAAGAAGGCGCGCGCATCGTGGCAGATGTTCACGATTATGGCAGAGTTTATCGAGGCGACCGAGTACCTGTCGGAGATCCGCCCGGCTGTCAGCATCTACGGTTCTGCCCGCCTCAAACCCGACACGCCGCACTACAAGCTCGCCGCGCAGATCGCGCGCAAGCTGTCCGATGCCGGCTTCGCCGTGATCTCCGGCGGCGGCCCCGGCATCATGGAAGCCGCGAACAAGGGCGCGCACGCCGGCAAGGCGCCGTCGGTCGGCCTGAACATCGAGCTGCCGCACGAGCAGGCCGGCAACCACTACCAGGACATCTCGCTGCGCTTCCGCCACTTCTTCACGCGCAAGGTCACGTTCGTGAAGAATTCGGATGCGGTGATCGTGATGCCGGGCGGTTTCGGCACGCTCGACGAGTTGTCCGAAGTGCTTACGTTGATCCAGACGAAGAAATCGCGCCTCGTGCCGATCATTCTCGTCGGCAGCGCGTTCTGGCAGGGGCTGCTGCAGTGGTTCCGCGACCAGCTGATTCCGATGGGCCTCATCAATCCGGAAGACATGGATCTGATGCAGGTGATCGACGATCCCGACCAGGTGCTCGACGCAGTGCTCGCGTTCTACGAGGACAGCGGCGAGGAAGAAGGTTCGGACGAAGAAGGGCATCCGCCGCGGCCCGAAGAAGACCGGATGTTCTACCTGTAATCGCTCCGTGACCACCGCCGGCCCGACGGCCGGCGTACTGCTTTCCGCGCGACAGGCATGGCGATCGCGCCGCTTGTCGTGCGCGACTTTGTAACGCGCTGTTAATCCCGCTTCGCGGTCGCGCGCCGCCGAATGTCAAATTCGCACGGCCGGCGCCGCGTCGTTCGACATCACGTCCCCGGCCCTGCGGCCCGTCTTTGTAAAATCGCGCCGCGCGGCATGCGCGTTCCGTTCGCACCGGCTTCCAACTCACCGTAATAAACGCCCCTCGCCTTTTCCAACGCGTCGCAGCACACTGCATTCCGTCGGCGCAGGCGATCCCCCCCTGCGGAACGATTCGCGGTTCGGAGTCGCTCCCGTTGCGCCGCGCCGACCTCCTCACAACGACATCACGGAAAAGAACATGAAGCGCTCATTGATCGCTCTCGCTTTCGCCGGCCTGGGCCTCTCCCTGTCCGGCCTCGCTCACGCCGTCAACGTCGACGTCAATATCGGCACGCCCGCGCCGGTCGTCGTGGCGCCCGCGCCCGTCATGGTCGCACCGGCGCCCGCAGTCATCGTAGGCTGGCATGGCGACCGCTACTGGGACGGCCGCCGCTACTGGGAACGCCGCGAGTGGGAACGTCATCATGGTTACGACGATCGTCGCGGCTACCACTGCCCGCCGGGACACGCGAAGAAGGGTGAGTGCTGAGCGCATGACCACCGGGCCGTCCCGCCCCGGGCGCTGACGCGGAAAGACAAAGGCCTCACGTGAACAAGCGTTCGCGTGAGGCCTTTGTCATGGGAGGCGCCACCGCGCCGGGCAGTTACTGAAACGCCACTTCCGCAAAGCTCCGCAGTTTGCGGCTATGCAACTTGTCGAGCCCGTTCGTGCGCAGGATCTCCATCGCCTTCACGCCGATCTGCAGATGCTGGTCGACCTGCCCGCGATAGAACGTGTCGGCCATGCCCGGCAGCTTCAGCTCGCCGTGCAGCGGCTTGTCCGATACGCACAGCAGCGTGCCGTACGGCACGCGGAAGCGGAAGCCGTTCGCGGCGATCGTCGCGCTTTCCATGTCGAGCGCGATCGCTCGGCTTTGCGACAGCCGCTGCACGGGCTCGCGATGGTCGCGCAGCTCCCAGTTGCGGTTGTCGACGCTCGCGACCGTGCCCGTGCGCATCACGCGCTTCAGTTCGACGCCCTCGAGCCGCGTGACGTCGGCCACCCCGCGCTCGAGCGCGAGCTGCACTTCGGCGAGCGCCGGGATCGGCACCCACAGCGGCAGGTCGGCGTCGAGCACATGATCCTCGCGCACGTAACCGTGCGCGAGCACGTAGTCGCCGAGACGCTGCGTGTTGCGCAACCCCGCGCAGTGACCGAGCATCACCCATGCGTGCGGACGCAGCACCGCGATGTGATCGGTGATCGTCTTCGCGTTCGACGGACCGACGCCGATGTTGACCATCGTGATCCCGCTGCCGTCCGCACGCTTCAGGTGATACGCCGGCATCTGCGGCAGGCGCGGCGGCGCGGCACCCTCGGCCGGCTCGCTGCCGAGGTTCGCGTTGTACGTGACGACATCGCCCGGCTCGACGAACGAGCTGTACTGGCTGCGGTACGCGCGCACCTCGGGATCGTCGCTCTCCGTCATCACCGTGCGGCCGAGCTTCACGAACTCGTCGATGTAGAACTGGTAGTTCGTGTAGAGCACGTAGTTCTGGAAATGCGTCGGCGACGTCGCCGTGTAGTGACGCAGCCGGTGCAGCGAGAAGTCGACGCGCGCGGCCGTGAACAGCGCAAGCGGATGCGGCTCGCCCGGCGCCGGCTCGAACGTGCCGTTGACGATGCGGTCGTCGAGATACGACAGGTCGGGCGTGTCGAAGATGTCGCGCATCGCGAGCAGGCGGTCGCGGTCGAGCTCGCCCTCGAGATGGATGCCTTCCGGAAACGCGAAATGGACCGGAATCGGCTGCGACGACACGCCGATCTCGATCTTGACATGATGGTTCTTCGACAACAGGCGCAGTTGCTCGCGATAGTAGTTCGCGAAGAGATCGGGGCGCGTGACTGTCGTCTCGAACACGCCGGGGCCGGCGACGAAACCGTACGAGCGGCGCGAATCGACGTGCGTGTTGACGTCGGTACGGATCCGCACGAACGGGTAGCACGCGCGCACGTGCTCGGTAATCGGTTCGTGGCGGCGATAGCGCGCGAATGCGTCGCGCAGGAAGCCCGTATTCGTGTCGTAAATGGCGGACAGCCGCCCGACGGCGGCGATCGGATCGTCGAAAGCCTCGACCGGCGGGCTTTCGGGCGTCAGCACACGGTGCCGGCGGCTCAGGTCGTTCTTCATTTGTATCACCTCGTCTGATCGAACGACATTACCACGGAACCCGGTCATCCTCATGGCCGCCCATACGCACGCCAGGGCCGGATGGCCCGCAGTATTTGCTAAAATCGATAAGTTCACTGGAGACTCATCATGAAGCCGCTCATTCTCGTCGCCGCTGCCGCCGCGTTTGCCGCCGCCAGCGTCGCTTACGCCGCCGGCGCCACGCCTGACGCCGACGCGCAGGCCCGGGCCGAGGCCAACGAAGCCGCCGGCCTGCCCGATCTCCGCAAGATCAACCGGCCTGGCGCCGAAGTCACGTCGAAAGTCGACTTCGCCGACATTCGCCGCACGCCGAGCTTCCATGAAAAGAGCAAGAACGGCACCGAGGTCACCGAGTACCGCGACCGCGGCAAGCCGGTCGAGATCGACGTGAAGTCGAACTTCGGCACGCGCTACCAGATGAGCTCGACGCCCGACACGTCGCCGAAGCCGCACGACGCGGGCATCCCGATCACGCGCCTGCCGTCGCTGAACCTGCGCTACTGATTCCGTCGCGCGCCGCATCGATCGCGGCGCGCCGCCTCCCTTCACCTGCTGTCGCGACGCATGCCGCCCGCGTGCCGACACCTTGACCTGACGCATCCCGCATGGCCGTTTTCACTGCTGTTTCCGACTCCGATCTCGCGCAATGGATGCGCCACTACGAACTGGGCGACGTGCTTGCGTTTCGCGGCATTCCGTCCGGTATCGAAAACAGCAATTTCTTCCTGACGACGACGCGCGGCGAATACGTCCTCACGATCTTCGAAAAGCTGACCGCGCAACAACTGCCGTTCTACCTCGACCTGATGCGGCACCTGGCCGGCCACGGCGTGCCGGTGCCGGATCCGATTCCGCGCGACGACGGCGCGCTGTTCGGCGAGCTGCACGGCAAGCCGGCCGCGATCGTCACGAAGCTCGACGGCGCGGCCGAACTCGCGCCGGGGGTCGAACACTGCATCGAGGTCGGGCAGATGCTCGCGCGCCTGCACCTCGCGGGGCGCGACTATCCGCGCAACCAGCCGAACCTGCGCAGCCTGCCGTGGTGGCAGGAGAACGTGCCGGCGATCGTGCCGTTCATCACGGACGCGCAACGCGCGCTGCTCGAAGGCGAGCTTGCGCACCAGGCGGCCTTCTTCGCGTCGGACGACTACGCGGCGCTGCCGGCCGGGCCGTGCCATTGCGACCTGTTCCGCGACAACGTGCTGTTCGCGCACGCAGCGCCGGGCACCGGCCACGACGTGCGGCTCGGCGGCTTCTTCGACTTCTATTTCGCCGGCTGCGACAAGTGGCTGTTCGACGTCGCGGTGACCGTCAACGACTGGTGCGTCGACCTCGCGACCGGCGTGCTCGACGTCGCGCGCGCCGATGCGCTGCTGCGCGCGTACCAGACCGTGCGTCCGTTCACGGCGGAAGAGCGCCGCCACTGGAGCGACATGCTGCGCGCGGGCGCGTACCGCTTCTGGGTGTCGCGCCTGTACGACTTCCACCTGCCGCGCGCGGCCGAGATGCTCAAGCCGCACGACCCCGGTCATTTCGAACGCATCCTGCGCGAGCGTATCGCGCATACGCCCGCGCTTCCCGAGATCCAAACCGCATGCAACTGATCGAAGTGCCCGCAAAAACGGGCTATGTCTGGTTCCGCCAAGGCGTCTGGCTGTTCCGCCGGAACCCGCTCGCATTCATCACGCTGTTCTTCACGTACCTGCTGGCGATCACGCTGGTGTCGATGGTGCCCGTGATCGGCTCGGCGCTGCCGCTGGTGTTCATTCCCGGCATCGCGGTCGGCTTTATGGCCGCGTGCCGCGACACGGTGGCCGGCAAGCCGGTGATGCCGACGATCCTGATCGACGGCTTCCGCTCGTACGGCACCGTCGCGACCCAGCGGCTGCTCGTGCTCGGCGTGATCTACGTCGCGTCGATGGTGCTCGTGTTCGCCGCTTCGTCGTTCGTGGACGGCGGCGCGCTGTTCCACGTGATGATGGGCGCGGCCGACGAAGCGAGCACGACGCCGGAAACGCTCGCCGCGCAAGGCACGTTCGGCGCGCTGATGTTCGCGACGCTGCTGTATCTGCCGATCTCGATGCTGTTCTGGTTCGCGCCGGTGCTCGTCGCATGGCATGACGTCCCGCCCGCCAAGGCGCTGTTCTTCAGCATCGTCAGCTGCTGGCGCAATCGCGGCGCGTTCGCCGTGTACGGCATGCTGTGGTTCGGCGTCGCGCTCGGCACGTCGCTCGCGCTGTCGCTGCTGCTGCAGGCGCTCGGCGCCGGTGGTTATGCGCTGACGATCATGATGCCGGTGACGATCATCATCGTCACGATGCTGTACTGCTCGTTCTACGCGACCTATCGCGGCTGCTTCGGCGTGCAGGAGCCGGACGCGACGACAACCACGTCGGGCCGCTGAAGCCTCCCCCGGCCGGCGCGCGTCGCCGGCCGTCACGCTGTGTCCCGCGCCGGGTTGCATCCGGCGCCCGGTCCCATCGCGCCCCCTTTCCTGGTATCCATTACCCGCCGCCCTGGGCGGGCGCCCCTAGCCGGGCGCCCCTGTTCAATCGCATCTTTTGCGCGCAGAATAATTTGCGTACAAATTGTTAGCGCGTGCGCCGCGCCTCCCGAATCATGGACCGCCCACCCCCGCTGCCCCAGACGCTCGACGAGCAACTGTGCTTCGCGCTCTACTCGACTTCGCATGCGATGACGAAGGCGTACAAGCCGCTGCTCGACAAGCTGTCGCTGACCTATCCCCAATATCTCGCGATGCTCGTGCTGTGGGAGCGCGACGACATCGCGGTGAAGGACATCGCCGCGCGGCTCGATCTCGACCCGGCCACGGTTACGCCGCTGCTGAAGCGGCTGGAAGCGCTCGGCTACGTCGAGCGCGTGCGCAGCGCGGCCGACGAACGCGTCGTGAACGTGCGCGTGACGCCGGAAGGCCGGGCGCTGAAGGACCGCGCGCGCTCGGTGCCCGCCGATCTCTTCTGCGCGATGCAGCAAACGCCCGAGTTCCTGATCAGGCTGCGCGCCGACCTCCGTCAGTTGCGCGACGCGCTTTCGGTCGCCAACGAACGCTGACGAACCGAGCGTCGGCCGATCGACCCGGCACTGCCGGGTTTTTCTTCAAAATTTCATTTGCACACTAATGATTTGTGTTCTATATTTTCTTCGTGGCCGGCGACATTCCATTCGACCGGGCCGCTTTTCTCCCCTTTTCCCGACAGGAGCTGCACGATGAACATTCTGTACAAGACGAGCGCCACGAGCACGGGCGGCCGCGACGGCCGCGCGGTATCCGCCGACAACAAGCTGGAAGTGAAGCTGGCCGCGCCGCGCGAACTCGGCGGCACGGGCGCGGAAGGTACGAATCCGGAACAGCTGTTTGCCGCAGGTTACTCGGCGTGCTTCCTGAGCGCGATGAAATTCGTCGCCGGCCAGAACAAGCAGGCGCTGCCGGCCGATACGCAGGTGACGGCGGAGGTGGGCATAGGCCCGAACGACGCAGGCGGCTTCGGGCTCGACATCGAGCTGCGCGTGTCGCTGCCGGGGCTCGACAAGGCCGACGCGCAGGCGCTGGTCGAAAAGGCGCACCACGTGTGCCCGTATTCGAACGCAACGCGCAACAACGTGCCGGTGCGCCTGACGGTCGTGTGACGCGACGCAGGACGACGAACGCAAAAAGGGCGCGTGCGGCATCAAGCCGCACGCGCCCTTTTTGCGTGACTCGCCGGAACGGCGGGCCGGCTGGCCCGCCTTGCGCTGCTTAGCGCGCGCCGAACGAATACGGGCGGTTCATCGACGCCTCGCGATCGATCTTGCGCATACGGAATTCGAGATCGTGGATGTCGGTTGCTTCGGACAGGTACGCCTCGGCGCGCTCTTTACGGGCCGTTTCAGCGTTCTTGGTCAGCATCAGGAAGAGGTGGCTCAGCAGGTACATGTTCGATCTCGCAATCCAAAGGTTCTTTGACTAGGGTTTTCCCGAATTATAGGGAAAACCCTAGTTCTTGGCCAGCGTTGATCAAACGATGCGTCGTTCGGTCGCCACAGTGCGACGACGTGATTCGAAAAAGGCCCAGATCATCGCGCTCGCATCGGGGCCGACCGCCGCATGAAACGGCACGGCTTCGTCGCCGCCGGCCCACGCGTGATCGAGCCCTTTCACATGGCACAGACGCACGACCGGTTCGCCGTCGCGGCAGACATCGGTGATCTGTGCGCCCGCGTCGCGCGTCTCGACGCGTTCGCCGCCGCGCAACGCGCCGCGGCTGTCGGCGAGCCCGTTCAGCCGCATGAACTGCACCGTCAACTGGTCGGCATTCTTCGGCGCGACGACATGGTCGCCGTCGCCCTGGACGATCAGCGCGGGCATGCCCGGATACGCAGCGGCATCGACCAGCGCATCGACGGCCGCGGCCGGGTTCTGCCGCACGCCGCGCCGCATTACGTCCATCGCGGTGATGCCGGAATTCGCCTCGCCGAGCGCGGGGCCCGAGTGCAGCGCCGCCGCCGCGAAGCGGTCGGGATGGTGCAGCGCAAGAAGTGACGCGAGGCCCGCGCCGGCCGACAGCCCCGCGACATAGACGCGCGACGCGTCGAAACCGCGTTCGTCGACGAGCGCGTCGACCAGCGACGCAACCGCGTTCGCCTCGCCGCGGCCCGCGCGGTCGGTGTCTTCATACCAGTGCCAGCAGCCGTGTGCATGCGCGCGCAGCGACTGCTCCGGATACAGCACCGCAAAGCCGTGCTTGTCGGCCAGCAGGTTCATCCGCGTGCCCTGCACGAATTCATCGACGGACTGCTGGCAGCCGTGCAGCATCACGACGAGCGGCATCGCGCCGCGTCGGCGGCCGGGCGGCACGTAGAGGCCGTACGCGAGATTCTGGACGAGACGCCCGAGCGCGGGCGCCATCGGATGCTCGCCGCGCGTCCACTCGCCCGCCGCCCACGCGGCAGCGCGCGGGCGCACGCGCGATTCGCGCGGCGGGGACAGATCGGATACGGCGGGAGAGGCGGCGGCCTCGAGTGCGTCGCGTGTAATGCGCTGTGCATCGCGCGCCGCACGCTTGGCGACCGGAGACAGCACGCGTTTCATGCCGCCCAGCCACACCTTGGTCAGACTTTTGGTCATCGATCGGGCTCGCAGTCAGGAAAAAATAAGGGTGCCATGAGGGCACCGCAACGGATGCATCGTTCGACTTTGTGCAATGCACCATAACATTGTTTCTGGGATTTTTCCTGCACGTGGTTAGTTCCCGACGGCGCAAAAAACGGGGCTCGTGCGCACGCGGCGCTATACTGGAGTTTCGCCGCTTGTATCCGTTGTAGTCGTTCTTCCCGGCTCGCGCGTTGATTTAAGCATCCTCCCCGCCTCCGTTCGTCCCTTCCCGATGTTCGACCTGTCATCTAGCCTGTGGATCATGATCACCGCGTTTGGCGGCGCCGGCCTGACCTTGCCGCTCGCGATCACGATCGCCGTCTGGCTCGCGCTCGGCTACTCGCGGCGGCGCGCAGTTGCGTGGCTGGGCGTACTCGCGGCCGCGATCGGCGTGGTCGCGCTGACGAAGATCGCATTCCTCGGCTGGGGCATCGGCATCCGTGCGTGGGATTTCACGGGCTTCAGCGGCCACGCGATGCTGTCGACGTCGGTCTATCCGGTCGCGATTTTCCTGATGCTGATCCGCACGCGCACGCCGGTGCGGATCGCCGGCATCGCGCTCGGGCTCGCGGCCGGCGTCGCGGTCGGCGTGTCGCGCGTCGCGCTCGACGCACATTCGCCGTCCGAATCGATCACCGGCTGCATCGTCGGCGCGATCGCCGCGCTCGCGTTCATCGCCGGCTCGTGGCGCGCGGTGCCGCACCGCTGGTCGGTGCCCGCGGTCGTCGCGAGCCTCGCGATCGTCACCGTCGCGCTGCATGGCATCACGGTGCCGTCGCATCGCTGGGTCACCAAGGTTGCGCTGCAACTGTCGGGCCACGAGCGCCCGTTCGTCCGCGCGCGCTGGAAGGCCAACCCGAACTACCGCCCCGCGTCGCAGCCGTCGTCGCTGCAGCGCACCGAATCGCCGACGCACACGCTGCACGCGTGACGGGCCGCCTGGCCGTCACGCCCACCATTCTTCAGGCCTGACCATTTCATGCGCACCGTCGCATGAGCGGTATGTCGAGCGTTATAACCCGCCCTATATTACGATTACGGTTTCCACCCATTCACGCGAATCCACCATGCGCTCAACCGTCCGTCCGCTTCGCCGCACCCTGCTCCGCCTGCTGCCGATCGCCGCGCTTGCCGCCGCCGGTGCTGCGTTCAGCGCGCCCGCTTGCGCCGACGAACTGGTCGTGTCGGCCGCCGCCAGCCTGACGAACGCGTTCAAGGCGGTCGGCGACGCGTACCAGAAGCAGCATCCGGACACCAAGGTGCTGTTCAACTTCGGCGCGTCGGACGTGCTGATGCAGCAGATCGCCAAGGGCGCACCGGCCGACGTGTTCGCGTCGGCCGACCAGAAGGCGATGGATCGGGCGGCCGACGAAAAGGTGATCGTGCCCGGCACGCGCCGCGATTTCGCCGCGAACTCGCTCGTGCTGATCGTGCCGGCGGACAGCCGCGCGGCCGCGCCGACGTCGCTGAACGACCTGACGGCGCCCGGCGTGAAGCGAATCGCGTACGGCGACCCGGCATCGGTGCCGGTCGGCCGCTACACCGAAGGCGCGCTGCGCGCGGCCGGCGTGTGGGATGCCGTCAGCGCGAAGGGCGTGCTGGCCGCCAACGTGCGCCAGAGCCTCGACTACGTCGCGCGCGGTGAGGTCGACGCGGGCTTCGTGTTCGGCACCGACGCCGCGATCATGCCCGGCCGCGTGAAGGTCGCGCTGACGGTGCCGACGAAGACAGCCATCACCTATCCGATCGCCGTGGTCAAGGACAGCCGCCACGCCGCACACGCGCAGTCGTTCATCGACTTCGTCGCGTCGCCGCAGGGCCAGGCCGTGCTGTCGACGTTCGGCTTCAAGCCCGCGGGCAAGTGAGCGTATCGCGATGCAAGACGCCTGGGTACCGCTGCTGCTGTCGCTGAAGGTCGCCGGCTGGGCGACCGCGCTCGACATCGTGCTCGGCGTCGCAGCCGCGTTCGTGCTCGCGCGCTGGCGCTCGCCGCTGCGTGACGTCGTCGATTCGCTGCTGACGCTGCCGCTCGTGCTGCCGCCGACGGTGCTCGGCTATTACCTGCTCGTGCTGCTCGGCCGGCGCGGCGTGTTCGGCGCGTGGCTGGACAAGTTCGGCATCGAGCTCGTCTTCACGTGGCAAGGCGCGGTGATCGCATCGATGGTCGTCGCGTTTCCGCTGATCCTGAAGTCGGCGCGTGCCGCGTTCGAAGGTGTCGATCCGCATCTCGAGCGCGCCGCGCGCACGCTCGGGCTCGGCGAAGCCGCGGTGTTCTTCCGCGTGACGCTGCCGCTCGCCACGCGCGGGATTCTCGCGGGTGCGCTGCTCGCGTTCGCGCGCGCGCTCGGCGAATTCGGCGCGACGCTGATGATCGCGGGCAACCTGCCCGGCCGCACGCAGACGCTGTCGGTTGCAATCTATGCGGCCGTGCAGGCCGGCGACGACAACACGGCCGACTTCCTCGTGCTGGTGACGTCGATCACCTGCGTGCTCGTGCTGCTCGCGACCGGCTGGCTCGTGCCGTCGCGCGCCCGGCGGAGCCAGTTGACATGAAGCGCCTGCCTTGTCCGCATCGCCTGTGTCGTGCGGCAACCGGATTGCTTCGGCGGAGGCCCGCATGAGCCTCGTCGTCGACATCCGCAAGACCTATGCGAACGCCGAGCGCCGTTTCACGCTCGACGTGTCGTTCACGGCGGCGACGCAGCGCGTCGTGCTGTTCGGGCCGTCCGGCGCGGGCAAGAGCATGACGCTGCAGGCGATCGCCGGCCTGCTGTCGCCCGACGCCGGCACGATCACGCTGAACGGCGACCCGCTGTTCGACGCCGCGCGCCGCATCGACGTGCCGACCCGTGAACGCCGCGTCGCGTACCTGTTCCAGGACTACGCGCTGTTTCCGCATCTGAACGTGCGCCAGAACATCGCGTTCGGGCTCACGTCGGGGCTGCGCAACCCGCGCGCGAAGACGGTGCCGCCCGAAGTCGCATACTGGCTGCACGCGTTCGACCTCGAAGCGCTCGCGGGGCAGTATCCGTCGCAACTGTCGGGCGGGCAGAAGCAGCGCGTCGCACTAGCGCGCGCACTGGTCGCGCAACCGCGGATCCTGCTGCTCGACGAACCGTTCGCGGCACTCGACGCCGCGATGCGTCAGCGCATGCGCCACGAGCTCGCCGAGTTGCAGGCGCGGCTCGACATCCCGATGGTGCTGATCTCGCACGACCCGGACGACGTCGCCGCGTTCGGCGACCAGGTCGTGCAATTGAGCGAAGGACGCGTGCAGGCGACACCGCCGCACGCCGAGTGGCCGACGCGCGTCGCGTGAGCGCGCGAGGCCGAGGCCGTGGCGCCGGCAGCCACGTTGGAGCCTGAGAGAAGCCGCGCATCGCGGCATGAGTTGAAAGCGGAAACGAAGCCGGTGCCATGCAGACGACGTCCGGCGCCGGCTTCGCCCCGTCCGTCACACGATCGCCGCAGCGCACCACCCTGCCTGCACCGTCAGCCCGTCACCGCGAGAATCACGCTCGATGCCTTGAACAGCGCGATCGCCCGCCGGCCTGCGTCGAGCTGCAGCGCATCGACGCTTTCGTTGGTGACGACGGCCGTGAGCGTGCCGCCGCCGTCGAGCGCCAGCGTCACTTCGCTGTTCACCGCGCCCGCCGTGACGGATTCGACGCTGCCGCGCAGCCGGTTCCGCGCGGACACCTTCAGCTCGGGCCCGCCATCGTCGACCGCCAGCACGACCCACGACGCCTTCACCAGTGCGCATGCGGCCACACCATCCCGCAAGCCGAGCGCATCGGCGCTTTCGTGCGTCAGCACGGCGACGATCGGCTGCCCGCCTGGCAGCGCAAGCGTCACTTCGTCGTTGACCGTGCCGCGCACGATCGATGCGACCTTGCCGAACAACTGGTTGCGCGCACTGGTCTTCATGCCGATCCGGCCGATCAGCGCCCAGTCGACGTCGAACCCGGCAACGGCCGCGCTCGCGGCCTCGATGAAACGGCGATGCTCGCGCTCGATCGTGCGGAACGCGGCGATCAGCGACGTCGCGCGCGGCGTCAGCGTGGTGCCGCCACCGCCCTTGCCGCCCGTCGAACGCGCGACGAGCGGTTCGCCGGCGAGATTGTTCATCGTGTCGACCGCATCCCAGGCAGCCTTGTAGCTGAGGCCGACGGCCTTCGCGGCACGCGTGATCGAACCGGTGTCGCCGATTGCCGCGAGCAGCGCGATGCGTGTGGCGCCGCCGAGCGTCTGCTCGCCCGCGCGCAGCCACAGCTCGCCGCCCAGTTCGAGCGGTTCGGAGGACGGGTAAGGTTGCGGTGCGTCGGTCATCGTATGGGTGCGGGAAACGGTCGGCAATTATAGTCAGCGCGCGCCGCTCAGCCCCGCTTGCCGTCGAGCTTCGGCGGACGCAGGCTGGCCAGCAGCACCTCGGCGTCGTGCGCGGCGCGCTGTTCGAGCGCCGCGCCGTAACCACGCACGAAACCGAGCTGGTACGGCGGCGCCGCCAATTGCTCGAGATGATGCAGCGCGGCCATCGTATCGTTCGCTTCGCCGAGCACGCTCTGCACGCGCGCGAGCGTCTTGACCGTCTCGTTGCGCGTGCGGCGCGACGCCAGCGACGCGAAGAATTCGAGTGCATAGCGCAGCCGCTTCGTGTCGATCCGCACCCGATGGCGCGCAGCCGTATCGAGCGACGTGAGCGACGGCGATGCGTAAAGATGGCCGAACAGCCGCCGCACGCGCTTCGTCGCATGACGCCGCAGCGACGGCGCGTCGCCGCCTTCGGCAGGCGGCAGCGCGAGCGCACTGAGCCATTCGAGCCAGCCGAGCGTCAGCCGCGCATAGCGGGCCGAATGCAGCGCTTGCCGCAACTCGCCGCGCGCGACCATGGACTGCGCGCGCGCGGCGTCGAGCGTGCCGTTCCAGTCGGCGTCGGCGCTGCCATCGTCGGCCGCGATCAGCGCGGGCAGGCTTTCAGTCGAGAACACGTCCCAGTCGCGCACCGTGCCGAGCAGCGCGGCAAGCCAGCGCAGGTCGGCGCCGAACGTTTCCTGCCACTGGCGGTCGGCAAAGAGCGGGAAGAAGCGCATCAGCGTGCGCAGACGGCGCAGCGCGACGCGCATCTGGTGCACGAATTCGGGATCGTCACGATCGAGCACGCCGCCCTCGTTGCCGAGCCATTGCGCGACGATGTCGCCGGACAGCGCGAACAGCGCGGCGCGCTGCGTGCGGATGCCGGTCAGGTCGACGAGCCGCGCCTTGACCGGTCCGGCGGCGGCCGGCTCGCCCGCACAGGCGCGGTCGATCACGCTCGTCAGTTGTACGAATGCGGGCCACGCGCCGCTCAGTTCGCGCGCCGCGGCAAACAGCGTGTGCAACGCGGCCGTGCGCGCGGCGGAGGTTTCCCAGTCGGGCGCGGAAAGACGCAGCTCGACGTAGCGGCGCGGCGGCTCGTCGCCGCCGTGCAGCGTGACGTCGTCGAGCGTCATCTCGACCACGACACCGCTGTCATCGGCCCACCGCCCGCGCCGCCGTTCGCTGACGAGGCGCGGCGCCGACGATTCCTGCGGCGTGCCGGCGATCGGACGCTCGGTGGCGTCCGGCGCGATGCCGTCGGCTTCGTCGACTTCGCCCGTCGGTGCATCGGCCACGGCGGCCGTCGCGGGCACGGGCAGCGGCATCGCGACGACGATGCCAGCGTGCTCCGCGTCGAACAGTTCGCGCTGCGTGACGCCGGGTGCGAACACCTTCGTGCGGGACGCGACGACCCGCCTGCCATGCGCATTCGACTCGACCCAAGTCCACCAGCTCGCGCCGGGGCTCGGCTCGGCTTCCTCGACCTGACACGGCTCGATCGTCACGCGTTCATGGCCTCGCCGCATCCGGACCTGCGGGCAGATCCGCCATGCGCGCACGAGTTCGGCGCCGAAATCGCGCTGCGTGCCGCGGGCGCGATTCGCAGCCTTGACCGGCCAGCCTTCCAGCGACAACGACAACACGATTTCCAGCACGCGCGACATGGAAGCTCCTGCACATGAAGAATCGCCGGCGCATCGTCCACGCCGGCGTCGTCCGTGAAGCATCTTCCATAGTACACGCCGTCAAAACGCGCGGGCGACGATCCGGCCCCGTCGCCCTGTCGCACATCAAACGGTGTATTGCGCGATGCCGTTGCCGAACGACCAGTCCTCCTTCAGCACCTCGACAAGACTGATGAATACGTCCTGTTGCCGCACGCCGGGCTGCTCCGCGAGATTCTCCGCGATCGTCCGGTACAACGCCCGCTTCTGCTCGAGCGTGCGCGTGTTGTTCGCGGTGATCTGGATCATCACGAGATCGTCGCTGCGTTCGATGTCGAGGTAGTGGCGGCCGAACACGAAGTTCTCGGCCGCATGCTCGGTGACGACCATGAAGATGTCGTCCTCGGGCACGTTGAACGTGTGCATCAGCGCGCGATGCACGCCGTCGACGAGCGCCGCGCGGTATGCGGCCGGTTTGCCTTCGCGCACTGCGATACGGGTGAATGGCATGGTCCTGCTCCTGTCGGTGACGTTGAAGAACGGAAACACGACGTCAGGTTAGGCTCCCCGAACTATAATGAACAGTCATCAATGAATATTTCATTCATTTTCATTTGAAATGAAAGTACTCGATCTCGATGCCGTGCGCGCGTTCGTGCTGGTTGCCGATCTCGCCAGCTTCACGCGCGCCGCCGATGCGCTCGGCACCACGCAATCGGCTGTCAGCCTGAAGCTGAAGCGGCTGGAGGCGCACCTCGGCAAGCCGCTGCTCGCGCGCACGCCGCGCGTGGTCAAGCTGGCCGCCGACGGCGAGAATTTCCTGCCGGCCGCCCGTGCGCTGCTCGACGCGCACGACCACGCGCTCGGCGCGATCTCGGCCGGCACGCACCGCCTGTCGCTCGGCGTCAGCGAACACGTCGCGGTGCCCGACCTGCCGGCCGTGCTCACGAGCCTGCATCGGCAGGATCCAGGGCTGTCGCTGGAAATGCATCTCGGGATGTCGGCGGGCCTGCTCGCGCAATACGACGAACGCCGGCTCGACGCGGCGATCGTGCGGCACGAACCCGGCGAGGACCCGCCGCGCGAGGACGGCACGCTGCTGTTTGCCGAACCGCTGGCCTGGCTCGCCGCGCCGGACTGGGCGCCCCGTGCTGGCGAGCCGCTGCCGCTCGCGGTGCTGGCCGGCCCGTGCGGCGTGCGGGCCGCGGCACTGCGTGCGCTCGACCACGCAGGGCGGCCTTGGCGCGAACGCTTCACGGGCGGCGGTGTCGCGGCGGTCACGGCCGCCGCCGCGGCGGGGCTCGCCGTCTGCCCGCTCGCGCGGCGTGTCGCGCCGCGCACGCTGGTCGACGTCGGCGCGAAATTCGGGCTGCCGCCGCTGCCGCAGTCGCAGGTCGTGCTGTATTCGCGCGTGCGCGACGCACGTGCGGCCGCCGCACTGCGCAGGTTTGCCGACAGCCTTGCAATCTCGGCGTAAGCTGTGAGGTTTCGCCGCCCGCAATCTTCAGAAGAATCCAATGAAGCCCGAAGCCCGCAAGCACCTCCGCGCCAACCTGCTGATGCTCGCCGCCGCCGCGATCTGGGGCTCGGCGTTCGTCGCGCAGCGACTGAGCCTCGACGTGATCGGGCCGTTCCTGTTCACGGGGCTGCGCTTCCTGCTCGGCGCGCTCGCGCTGGTTCCGCTGCTGATGCTCAACGCGGCGTCGCGCGCGCAGTTCGCGGCGATCCGCCGCGAGCCGGCGTTGCTGCTGCCGGGCCTCGCGCTCGGCGGGCTGCTCGCGGTGTCGATCTCGCTGCAGCAGTTCGGCCTGCAGTACACGCGGGTCGCCAACGCGGGTTTCATCAGCTCGCTGTACGTCGTGATCGTGCCGCTGATGGGCGTGTTCGCACGCCACCGGATCGGCGCCGGCACGTGGTTCGGCGCGCTGCTCGCGGCGATCGGCCTGTATTTCCTCAGCATCGACGAGCATTTCTCGGTGCTCTACGGCGACTGGTTCCAACTCGCGGGCGCCGTCATCATCGCCGCGCACGTGATGGCGGTCGGCCATCTCGCGAAGCGCCACGATCCGCTCGTGCTCGCGTTCATGCAGTTCGTCGTCTGCGGCGTGACGTGCCTCGCGGTCGGCCTGGCCGTCGAGCCGATCAGCGTCGCGATGCTGCGCGGCGCGCTGCCGACGCTGCTGTACGGCGGGCTGCTGTCGGTCGGCATCGGCTATACGCTGCAGGTCGTCGCGCAACGCGACGCGGCACCCGCGCACGCGGCCGTGATCTTCAGCATGGAAGGCGTGTTCGCGGCGATCGCCGGCTGGGCCGCGCTCAACGAAACGCTGACGCTACGCGCGCTCGTCGGCTGCGCGCTGATGCTGGCCGGCCTGCTCGCGTGCCAGCTGCTGCCGAACGGCGACGCGCGGAAAAAGGACGAGGGCGCGCTGCCGGCGTGACACGCACCGTCCCTATAATGGCGGTTCGCGTGACTTCCACGCCAACCGCTTCCGACAGGCCTGCTCCGTGACGTCCACTTCCGTCGATCCCGCCGCCGACCTGCTGCGCGAACGCGCAGCGCACTACACCACCCAGGCGGCGCTGTTCCTGCGCGACCAGGCGCTCTCCACCGCGTCGCACGACCTGCGCAGCCCGCTGAACGCGATGCATAGCTGGGCATACGTGCTCGAGCGCCAGCTCGCCAATGCCGATCCGAACCTGCAACGCGCGCTCGCGGGCATCCGCACGGGCATCGACCAGCAGGTGACGCTGATCGACGACGTGCTCGATGCACCGCGTGCCGAAACACGCACGCTCGCGATCGCGCCGCGGCCGCTCGCGCTGCGCGCGCTGCTCGACGACACGCTCGCGCTCGTCCGTTTCGCGCTCGCCAACGCGCGGCAGGTCGCGCTCGACGCGACGCTGCCGGACGGCGAACCCTCGTTGTCAGCCGACCGCGAACGCATCGCGCAGGCGCTCTGGACCATGCTGACGGCGGCCGTCGAGGCCAGCGCCACCGGCAGCCGCGTAACGTTCGAATGCACGCGCGACGGCGCGCAGTTCGTCGCGCGCGCCACCTGCACCGTCAGCGCCGACGCGCTCGCCGATCCCGCGCGGCCGCATGCGTTCGAATCGTTCGCGCGGCGCGAGATGCTGCGCGAGCGCGACGCGAAGCGGATCGCATGGGCGCTCGCGCTGTGCCAGCGCGTCGCGCTCGCGCACGGCGGCACGTTCTCGCATACCGCGTTCACCGACGGCGCAACCGCCGCCATCACGCTCGCCGTTCCCTGCGAGGCGCCGGTGTAGGCAATCGGCCGCCCAAAACATTACAAATCCATTTCAGGCTCTATACTGATCAGCCTGTCATAACCGGAGCGATTCTTTGTTACAGATCTTCGCGCTCATCGGCGCGTTGTTCCTGGTGGCCCTGAACGGGTTCTTCGTTGCGGCCGAATTCGGCCTCGTCAAACTGCGCGCGACGCGCGTCAAGACCCTCGCCCGCAAGCACGGCCTGCGCGGGCGCATCCTCGGCATCGTGCACGGCCGGCTCGATGCGTATCTTTCCGCATGCCAGCTCGGCATCACGCTCGCGTCGCTCGGCCTCGGCTGGGTCGGCGAACCGGCCTTCGCGCAACTGCTCAGCCCGTTGCTCGACCTGATCGGCGTGCAGTCCGAACGCGTCGTGCACCTGATCTCGCTCGTGTTCGCGTTCTCGCTGATCTCGTTCCTGCACATCGTCGTCGGCGAGCTTGCGCCGAAATCGATGGCGATCCGCCAGTCCGAGAAGGTCGGCCTGTGGGTCGCGCTGCCGCTCTATGCGTTCTACTGGGCGATGTATCCGGCGATCTGGGTGCTCAACAACAGCGCCAACGCAGTGCTGCGGCTTGCCGGACTGTCCGCCGACCACGGCGGCGACGCGCATTACTCGACCGACGAGCTGAAGCTGATCCTGCGCAGCCGCCGCAGCACGGCCGGCAACACGGCACAGCCGGCGCGCGGCACGTACAGCAACGACGAGTGGAACACGCTCGCGCATTCGCTCGATTTTTCGTCGATGACAGTATCGGACCTGATGCGGCCGGCCCATGAAATGATCGGCCTGCGGCGCGACCTGCCGCTGCCCGACAACATGGAGATCGTCGCGCGGCACCGCTTCAGCCGCTATCCGCTGTTCGAGGACGCGTCGCGCGAACAGGTGAGCGGGCTGATCCACCTGAAGGACCTGCTGCTCGCGCGTCACGCGGGTGCGGCGCTCGAAGACCTGTCCGACTACGTGCGCCCCGTGCAGTACGTGAGGCCCGACACCCCGGCACTCGACCTGTTCCGCCGCTTCCGCAAGGGTGCGCCGCACTTCGCGCTGGTCGGCAACAAGGGCGAGAAGCCGATCGGCTTCCTGACGCTCGACAACCTGCTCGGCGCGCTGGTCGGCCAGATCCACGACGAGTTCCGCCAGGGCGATGCCGACTGGAGCCGCCTCGACGACGGCACGCTGATGGGCAAGGGCAGCCTGCCCGTCGTGTCGCTCGAGCAGGCGCTCGGCATCGACATCGACGAAGGCCGCGCGGAATCGGTCGGCGGCCTCGTGATCCAGGCGCTCAGCGACCTGCCGACCGAAGGGCAGCGCGTGTCGTTCGACCGCTTCGACGTCGTCGTGAAGAAGATGAACGGGCCGCGCATCGTGCTCGTGCGCGTCTATCCGAAGATCGCGAAGGAGGCCGACGAATGACGGCCTGTCGTCGGCGGCGCGGCACGCGATGAACGCAACGCTGCCGCGCTGCTGCGTGATCACGCCGGAGCCGGCGTCCGCGTCGGCGGCCGATTGCGATGCGTTCCTCGACCGGCTGTCGGCCGTGCTCGCGCGCGGCGAGACGCTCGTGCAACTGCGCGTGAAATCGCTCGATGCGGCTGCGTTCGCGCGGCTCGCCGCCGCGGCGCTCGCGCGCTGCAATGCAGCCGGCGCGCACCTGATGCTGAACGGCCCGATCGACGCGGCCGGCGTGATGCGGCTCGACGGCGCCGGCTGGCATCTCGACGGCGCCGCGTTGCGCGCCGCCGCGCAGCGGCCATTGCCGGCCGGACGATGGGTGTCCGCGGCCTGCCACACGCAAGACGACCTGCTGCTGGCCGCGCGCGTCGGCGCGGATTTCGTCACGCTGTCGCCGGTGTTGCCGACGCTCAGCCACCCCGGTGCGCCGGCGCTCGGCTGGAGCCGATTCGACTCGCTGGCCGCGCAGGCCGCGATGCCCGTCTACGCGCTCGGCGGGATGACCCGCGCGCATCTCGACGACGCGCGCCGCCACGGCGCGTACGGCATCGCAGGCATTCGCGGGTTCTGGTAGCCCGGGGCGTTCCGGCAAAACAACCGCCGGGCGCGGAAGCGCCCTCGGCCGTTCGGATAGTTACTCGCCCAGGCGATCTTCAGGCGTTCAGGTTCGGACGCGCCCCGCGCCACGAGCCGTCGTCGATGCGACGCACGTCGTGCGTGAGCGCGTACCGGTTGACGTCGCCCGTCAGCCACGCGACGAGCGAATACGGCGGCAATTCCCCTTCATCGACCCGATCGCGCGCGCGCGCCGGCGTCTCGAACACGACCTGCCCTCTCGGCGCATCGAACGGCACCGCATCGGGCGACAGGTTCAACGCGATCGTCAGCGTCTCGTCGTCGGCAAGGCGCCATGACGCAAGCAGCGCGTCGGCATCGCCGTCGCCGCCCGCCTTCAGCGCATGCGCGTCCTGCGGCCGGCAATCGGACAGCCGCGGCGCGATCAGCTTCGCGCGCACCGCGAGCGCCGACTGCACGAAATGCGCGCGATCGGCGTCGCGCGCGGTTTCGTCGAAGATCAGCGGGATCTGCGGCGTGAGCAGCGACAGCGCGAGCCCGGCCAGGCCGGCCTCCTGCCCTCGCTCGCCCTGACCGCAGTCGCGCCACGCGCCATCGGACAGCACCAGCGACGTCAACGACAGCCCGGTTTCGGCGGCCATGCCTTCTGCCGGCGCGGCCGGCTGAAACGCCGCGCCGGCCGCGGTCAGCGCGCGGGCGAGCGTATGGATCGACTGATGCGTGGAAATGCCTTCATGGCCCGATGTGTCGCGCCCCGTCAGCCGGTGCAGCGCGCGTTCGCCGCAACCGTTCCATTGCGCATCGAAATGGGTATCGGCGAGATGCGCCGGATGCCGCTCGCTGCCGAGCACGAGATGGATGAACCGGTCGGCCGGCACGGCCGCGCGCACGCGATCCGCGATCTCGCGCAGCCACGACACGTCGATCCGGTCGGCCTCGCGCAGGCGCAGCCCGTCGCAACGGTATTCGTCGATCCAGTACAGCGCGTTGTCGCAGAAGAAATCGCAGACGTCCGGATGATCGAGCGCCAGCGGCGGCGCCTGCAGCGGATCGTCGCGGGTATGGAAGAACGGCTCCGTGAAGTGGCGCAGCGCGTCGGTGCCGCTGCCGAAGCGCGCGTAGTCGAGTTCCAGCAGCACCGCGAGGCCGAAGCCGTGCGCGTCGTCGATCAGCGCCTTCAGCGCATCGGGGCCGCCTTCAACCGCAAGCGGCGCGAACGGCAGGCTGTCGTGCGGCGATGCGAGCAGTTCCAAAGCGGTCACGCCGAGGCGCGCGAGCTGCGGCAGGCGGCGACGCACGCCGGCGAAGCCGCCCACCGCGTGCGGGCGAATCGCGTAGAGCGCCATGTCTTCCCACGCGCGCCCGCGCCAGAACGTGTTGCGCCACGTGAACGCGCGCGGATCGACGACCTCGCTCGGGCCGTTGAGCCCTTCGGGTTGCGAGCGCGACGCGGGATCGGGAATCGACACGGCATCGTCGAGGCGATAGCGGTAACGCGCACCCGCGCCGCAATCGGCGAACACTTCGAACCAGTTCGGGCCGGCGGCCGTCATCGGGACGAGCGTCGGGCCGTAGCCGGTATCGAGCTCGAGCTGGACCTGCGTGCTGCCCGGCGCCCACACGCGAAAATGCGTGCGCGGTGTCGTGCCGAGCGCGCCGCAGGGCTGCGCGCCAAACGGCAAACAATGAATGTAGTGCTGCGCGTACGGATCGTGCGGACAATCGGACATCATGCGCTCCTCGTGCGTGCCGAGCGGCATGGCCGCGCCACTGGCGCGGCGCATCGGGGCCCGGCATGCGACGGCCAGGCGGGGGGAGAAGAACGAGTATGCGCCGGATTCGCCATCGCGATGCATCATGGTCAGACATTTTTAAATGCGAATCGACCCCCGGAAAATCGGCAGTCCGACGCTTGCCGAGTCGGGTAGTCGGCATACCGGAATGACCGCTCGCCTTGTTGCGTCGACCATGCACGCTTACGCTCTGCGCCATGCTCGCGGACACGTCGTCCGCGCCCGACCCGAGGAACCCGCCATGTCGCTTCCCGCCAGCGCCGCGAAATTCGATCCGGCACGCGCACACGAATACGCCGAGCAATCCCGCATCGCGCTCGCCGGCTACGATGCCTGCCACGAACTCGCCGCGTGCATGCTCGCGTCGGCGATCGGCGCGCCCGATGCGCGGATACTCGTCGCGGGCGCGGGCGGCACGGGGCAGGAGATCTGCGTGGCGGCCGCGCTCGAATCGGGCTGGCGGTTCACGGCCGTCGACCCGTCCGCGCCGATGCTCGCGCTCGCGCGCACGAACGTCGAAGCCGCGGGCTTCGGCGCGCGCACGGCGTTCGTCGAGGACAACGTCGATGCGCTGGCCGACGCACCCGCGTTCGACGGCGCAACGCTGATCGGCGTGCTGCATCACGTGCCGGGCGACGATGCGAAGGCGGCGCTGCTGCACGCGATCGCGCGACGCCTGAAGCCCGGCGCGCCGCTCGTGCTCGCCGGCAATCATCGCCGCTACGCGGACCACCCTCGCCTGCTCGATGCGTGGCAGCAGCGCTGGCGCATGAAGGGCGCCACGCCCGACGCCGTGCGCGCGCAACTCGCGAAGATCCTGCAGGGCGCCGATCCGCCCGCGTCCGAGGAAGCCATGTTCGACCTGCTGCGCGATGCGGGCTTCGATGCGCCGCTGCGCTTTTTCGCGAGCCTGTTCTGGGGTGCGTGGATCGCGGTGCGGCGCGCATAACGGCTCGAAGCGGCTCGAAACGGTGGGCGAGGCGATTCGCGTACACGCCACGCGCGCTGGGTATGATGTCGTTCCCGCCCCTTCCGGCCTCGACATGCTCACCGTCCATCACCTGAACAACTCGCGCTCGCAGCGCGTGCTCTGGCTGCTCGAAGAACTGGATGTGCCGTACGAGATCGTGCGCTACGAGCGCGATCCGAAAACGATGCTCGCGCCGCCCGCGCTGCGCGCGATCCATCCGCTCGGCAAGTCGCCCGTCGTCACCGACGACGGCCGCACGTTCGCCGAATCGGGCGCGATCATCGAATACCTGGTCGAACGCTACGGCAACGGGCGCCTCGCGCCGCCGCCCGGCACGCCCGAGCGGCACGACTACACGTACTGGCTCCACTACGCGGAAGGGTCGGCGATGCCGCCGCTGCTGCTCAAGCTCGTCGCGCTGCGGATCGCGCATGCGCCGATGCCGTTCTTCGCGCGACCGATCGCTCGCAAGATCGCCACGACGCTGCAGTCGGGTTTCGTCGATCCGCAGATCGCGCTGCATCTCGGCCATATCGACGGCGCGCTGAATCGCACCGGCTGGTTCGTCGGCGACGGCTTCAGCGCGGCCGACATCCAGATGAGCTTCCCGCTCGAAGCCGCGACCGCACGCGGCGGCGGCACCCAGTACCCCGCGATCGCGCGCTTTCTCGACACGATCCACGCGCGGCCCGCGTACCGGCGGGCACTGGAACGCGGCGGCCCGTACGACCTGCTCAAGTAACCGGCGTCAACTCAGCAACCCCGCCGCGACGTTGATCGACAGCCCGAGCACGGCCATGTTGAAGTAGAACGACAGGATCGACTGCGCGAGCACCGCGCGCCGCGCGGAGCGGTTCGCCAGCGACACGTCGGCCGTTTGCGACGCCACCGCGAGCGTGAACGCGAAATACAGGAAATCCCAGTAATCGGGTTCGGGGTGCTGGTCCGGGAAGCGCAGCGCGCGGTCGCTGCTCGGCGAACCGTAATAGAGCCGCGCGTAGTGCAGCGTGAAGATCGTCGGGATCAGGAACCACGCGCCGAACAGCGTCGCGCCGGTCACCGCGTAATGGCCGAGCCCCGCGCGAAACCCGACACCCTTGGCCGTCGCCAGCTCGATCGCGATCGCGGCCACGCTCGCGACCGTCGCGAGACACACGACCGTCAGCACCGTGGTCGCGCTCTCGTCCTCGCGGATCGCGATTTCACGCACCTTGTGATGGCGCGCGGTGACCATGCGCACCCACATCAGCGCGAGATACAGCCAGATCGCGCAATCCCAGCCGATCAGCGCACGCGCGGTCGGACGCAGCTGAAACGGCAGCAGCACCGCGCACAGCAAGCCCGCGACGAACGCCGCGACCATGCGCGGCCGGTTGCGTAATACCTGCGGATAAAACGTCATCGTGAAATTCCGAAAGCGGATGGAAAGGGTTCGAACAGCGCGTGGTGCGGCCCGCTGCGCCGCGCCGGCGGGTACCGCGCCCCGATTATCGCCATTCCATCGTGACGTGGCGATGGGCGCGAGCGCCTAAGATACTGGGATGACTGCCACCGCCTCCCTCTGCCGCCACCCGGCGAACACGGCCGGCCGCGACTTCGTCGTCGGCGACCTGCACGGCTGCGTGGACGTGCTGCGCGCGCTGCTGCACGACGTCCGCTTCGATCCGGCCCGCGACCGCCTGTTCTCGGTCGGCGATCTCGTCGACCGCGGCCCCGCCTCCGAAACCACGCTCGACCTGCTCGACCGCCCGTGGTGCCATGTCGTGCGCGGCAATCACGAGGAAGTGCTGAGCCTCGTGTCGCGCGGCAAGCTGTCGCCCGACGCGTGGCGCGGGATCGGCGGCGACTGGGGCGCCGACCTGCCGCCGGAGCGACTGCACGCGCATGCGGCCCGCGTCGACGCACTGCCGCTGGTGCGCGTGATCGGCGACGGCCCCGAGCGCTTCAACGTGCTGCACGCGGAATTCTTCGGCTCGGACGCCGAGCTCGACACCGGCAGCTATTCGCACGACGTGCGCGAACGGCTGATCTGGGGCCGCGATCTCGTCCAGGGGCTCGCCGATCCGGCGGTGCAGGCCGGACTGTCGCTGACCTGCACCGGGCACACGCCCGTGCGCGCGCCGCAGCGGATCGGCGCGCAGTGGTTCATCGACACCGGCGCGTTCGCGCCGTCCGGGCGGCTCACGCTCGCCGAGCCGCGCACCGGCAGCACGTGGTCGATGACGCAGGCCGAGGCGCGCGAACGCCACGCGGGCGACTGGCCGTTGCCTTAGTCCCCTCGCGCCTTCACACCGGCAACGGCCCGCGAGCGAACGCTAGCCGACCTGGTTCAGTTCGAACACCGCGTCGACAGCCGAGCCGTTCCAGTTGTATTCGAGGTAGGCCGCGTGATGGCAGTCGCGCAGCAGCGCGGTGCGGAATGCGGCCAGACACTCGCCGTGCGGGTCGCGCACCGACGGATAGACGATCCCCGCGCCGCCCGCGTTGCGCACCGCGCGGCCGAGCGCCTGCCCCGCGCTGTAATCGAGCGGATGCAGCAACGCGGGATCGCGCTGCGGCCACGTACGCACGTCGACCACGTCGCCCTGCGCGAACACCGTGTAGAGCCGCATCTGCTGGCGCATCGGCGGCTCCTTCGTCGCGGCCAGGAACAGCGCGCCGTGATAGCGCGTCTCGGCGATCGCGGTGTCGCGCGAGCGGGCGCAGTAGAACACGCCGTAGCTGCCGTCGGAAAAGCGGCTGCCCTGCGGATTCAGGTGCGTGAACGCGGCCATGATCGGCCCCCAGCCCAGCCCGTAGCGGCGCTCGGCGGGCGGCACGAGGTCGAGCGTGCCGACTTCGTTGCGGATGCGGTCGTTGGTCAGCGATTCGAGCGCGTACAGCGCGTCGAAATCGTCCGCCGACGCGACGCGGTCGAACAGGTTGATCGCAGGAAAACGGGTGGGGATCACACGATAGGCAGGAGCCCAGTCGACGGCGGTCGCAGGCCATTGTTTTGCTTCGATCGGCATCGTCATCGTCACGCCCAGCCACCTCGCATCGCGTCGAGATATTGCCGGACGGCAACCAGATCGCCGACGTTGCCGGCCAGCATCCGGTCGAGCGCGCGCTTGCCGCCGAACGGCGCCGCATCGTTGGGCCGCTTGACCCATGCGTCGGCCGCGGCCGGCTGCGGCAGCAGGATCTGCAGCGCCTTGTAGATGCCGAGCAGCAGCGATAGCCGCTCGAGCGTATCGCGCGGCAGCCGTGCCGATTCCGGCGCGGCCTTCCACTTGAAGAACGTCGAACGGCCGGGCGACCCGAGCAGCACGATCTGCTCGTCGATCGTCAGTTCCCAGTCGCGCGCGATGTTGAAAAACGCACGCAGGCCGGCCGCCGACATCTGCGCGAACGAAGCCTGCGGCGGGGCGGAATGCGAATCGTAGGCAGGCTGTGACATGATCGTTAGTCTCGAAATGAATTCACTAACAAGACTAGTCCATTTTCGTATTTTTGCAAGGGTCGACACCCGACGATCGGCCAGCGCTTCCGGCAAAAACGATATTTTTTGTCCATTCTGGACTCTTATTTTATTTTCTGCGTTAATGGCCATGCGGACACCGCGCGCAAACGCGGTTCGTGTCCGTGGAACCGTGTCGCACAGAACCGGAAGCACCCCGCCAAGGAACACACCATGAAGAGACTGATTGCCGCCGTATCGATCGCCCTGCTCGCGGTAGCCGCAGGCCCCGCCGTCGCGAAGGACTGGACCACGATCCGCTTCGGCACCGACGCCAGCTACGCGCCGTTCGAGTCGAAGGCGCCCGACGGCAAGCTCGTCGGCTTCGACATCGACCTCGGCAACGAGATCTGCGCGCGCCTGAAGGCGAAGTGCGTGTGGCTCGAGAACGATTTCGACGGAATGATTCCGGCGCTGAAGGCGAAGAAGTTCGACGCGGTGCTGTCGTCGATGTCGATCACGCCGCAGCGCGCGGAACAGATCGGCTTCACGACGAAGATCTACAACCAGCCGACGCGGCTCGTCGTGAAGAAGGGCTCGCCGCTGCTGCCGACGGCCGAATCGCTGAAGGGCAAGTCGATCGGCGTCGAGCAGGGCACGACGCAGGAAACCTATGCGAAGGCGTACTGGGGCAAGCAAGGCGCGAACGTCGTGTCGTACCAGAACCAGGACGGCGTGTATGCGGATCTGACCTCGGGTCGCCTCGATGCGGCGCTCCAGGATGAAGTGCAGGCCGCGATCGGGTTCCTGAAATCGCCGCGCGGCGCGAACTACCAGTTCGTCGGGCCCGAGCTCGTCGACGAAAAGGTGCTCGGCATCGGCGCCGGCATCGGGCTGCGCAAGGAAGACGCCGACCTGAAGGCGAAGATCGACCGCGCGATCGTCGACATGGTCAAGGACGGCACCTACAAACGGCTCGCGTCGAAATACTTCGACTTCGACATCTACGGCGGCTGAAACGGCGTCGCGCGCGTACGGGCGCTACTCCCGTCGCGCGCGTCCGACCGCCCCTCCCCTCACCACCGGGCGGCGACGGCATCGTGCCGTTCGCCGCCGCATCGAATTCATCCTCGGTCGCGCGCGCGGCGCAACGTGTCAAACCTGATTCGGATTGCAGATCGATTGCAATGGTTCGCGCGACCGATGGGCAACGCGACCGGATCTCGTGCGAATTCAGTAGGCGAAGATCGGGCGTCGCGATACCGGCGCCCGTACGCACATGCCCTTTCGAATCGGGTCTGCGTGCAGGAAAGTCCCGACCCGGCGCGGATGACCGGGAATCAGCCGGATCCGCCTCGCCCCGGGCGCGGAGAGATGGCCTGTCGATGCATGCCGGCCGGCTGCGAGAACGACGTTCGACCGGCGATGCTCCGAATCACTGCGATCGCGGCCTGCCGGCCGCGGCGTGTGGCGATCGATCATTTTTCTACCCCGTTTTCAGTCTGGTGCTTGTTCCGGCAACCGGACGATGCCGGCGCCCCGACGATCAGGCGACGACGTTCCATGCTCGCCGGAACGCGGCGGCTGCGCCGCGCTCCGCCGCCGCATCCCCGCGGACTGCGTCCTGGCCGGTACTGGCAGGGTTTGCTGCAGAACCGGCCGGACCTCGCGTCGTCGACTTTCGTACGTTCATATCCGCAAGGAGCGGGCCAGCTTCGCGCGCGCCCATCCGCACAAGGGGTTCGGCGCGCGGCATGAGGGCCGAAACGGGTGCGGAATGCCGGAAGTTGCGAATCTGAAACATGCGTCGCGCGGCACGCGCCGGCCGTGTAGCGACCGAGCCTTGCGGGATAAGGCTGAACAATGGGGCATGGAATTCTTTCCGACCGGCGCCGTTGCGATCGGCCGATTCCCAGCGGAAATTCGCCCGGTTGCCGACGCGAAACGTTTCATGCGCTTTACATGCCGTCGGCGGCATCGGGGCCGTCGGTCGCGCGCAGGCCCGGACGGCGATTGCGGGGCCGGCCGATCCGGCTGCCGATCGCACGGCCATATCACGAAACCGACACGGGGCACGCGTTGCGCGTGCCCGTCACGTTCGTGCTGCACCGGCTCCGGACCTATCGCTGAACCGGTTCACGCGCTTGACGCACAGCTCAGCCGACGCGCTCCCGCCCCGCGTCGCCGGGCGGCGTGCCGTCGTGCCCGCCGTTGTTGTCGTGATCGTTCAGCCCGTGCTCGATCATCATCCGGTAGAGCGTCACGCGCGAGATGCCGAGTTCGGCGGCAGCCTTGTTGATCCGGTGATCGTTGCGCAGCAGCGCATTCTCGATCGCGGTTCGCTCGGCGAGCGCCCTCGCCTGTTCGAGCGTCACGGGTTCGGTTTCGCCCGGCGTCTCGAGCCCGAGATCGTGCGGCGTCAGCAGCCGGCTCTCGGCCATCACGATCGCTCGCCGCACGCGGTTGATCAGCTCGCGCACATTGCCGGGCCACTCGTAGCGCCGCAACGCATCGAGCGCGGCCGACGTGAAACCGCTGATCTTGCGGCCGCTGTCTGCCTTGAACTTCTGCAGCACGTAATGCGCGAGGATGTCGATGTCCTTGCCGCGCGCGCGCAGCGGCGGCTCGTGGATGCGCAGCACGCACAGGCGGTGATACAGATCCGCGCGGAAGCGCCCGGCCTCGACCGCGCCGTCGAGATCCACGTGCGTCGCCGAGATGATCCGCACGTCGACCGCGATCGATTCCTGTCCGCCGAGCCGCTCGATCTTCCCTTCCTGCAGGAAGCGCAGCAGGCTCGCCTGGCTTTCGATCGGCATGTCGCCGATCTCGTCGAGAAACAGCGTGCCGCCGTTCGCCGATTCGATCCGGCCCGCGCGCCGCTGGTTCGCGCCCGTGAACGCGCCGCGCTCATAGCCGAACAGCTCCGACTGCAGCAGGTGATGCGGAATCGCACCGCAATTGATCGCGACGAACGGCCCCTTGCCGCGGCCGGAACGCTCGTGAATCGCGAGCGCCGTCAGTTCCTTGCCGGTGCCCGACTCGCCCGAGATGAACACGCTGGCGTCGGTCTTCGCAACCTTGCGGATCGTGCTGAACAAGTGCTGCATCGCCTCGCAGTTGCCGATCATCCCGTGTTCGCCGATCGACGCCGCATAGGCTGCGCCGTCGACGCGGTCGAGTGCGGCCATCCCGCGCGCGTGGCCGAGCACATGCGAAATCCATTCGTAGGGCAGCGGCAGCGTCACATAATCGAAACAGTAGCTGCGGATCAGTTCACGCACGGCGGGACCGATCGTGATACCGGCCTGCGCGATCGAAATCCAGCCGATCGCCGGCTGGCTCAGGCACGCTTTCAGCGCCGGATAGTCGCGCGAAGTGAACCCCGTGAAATCGACCAGCCCGGCGGCGACGTTTACGCCGGAAGTCATGTTCTGCGCGGCGCCGGCTGTCTTCGCGACCGCGATCTCCCAGCCGAGCCCGCGCAATTGCGCAAGCAGCGGCTCGTCGGGCGTACGCATGATCACGAACAGCTTGCGTCCGGCCTCGGGAGCGGTGACGGACACGTGCGTCATCTCGGGTGCCGCTTGCCCGTCTGCGTCGGGTGACCTTGCAACCATCGTTATTCCCCGCTTGGCGTTGGTATCGCGCGCCGGCTCGCCGCCGCGTACGACGGACCACGATTGAACCGACATATTGGCCGCATTTCCGTCCGAATAAAATCCCCCTGTGCATGAATCGTGCATGAGGTGGGTACTGTCATGAACGGTATATCGATGCGGCCGGCCTGCGGCTAGATGGGTGTTATCCCTGTAGCGTGCGCGGCGCGAACCCGGAACGGATGGGCGCGCCGCGCGCAAAGCCGCGCCGGTGCTGGCGCGCGGCGTTCGCGTACGATGCGGCGCACGGAGAATCGGGCCGTCGGCGGGTATGTGCGCGGCCGGTCGACCGGACAGCCGGACGCCCGCGCAGCCAGTTCCGGTTGATTTCGGTCAATCGTCAGAGGAAGCCGGATGATGCAGGAACGCAACATGCGCGGTGCGACGCCGCGCATGGCAGCGCGGCGGATTGTGTCAGCGGCCCGACGCGACCGGCGCCAGCGCATTCGCGCGGCCGCGGCCTGCCGGCGTACCGCCGTGTTCGCCGTAGGTGGCGACGAGCGCGTCGACTCGCGCGAGATGGTGATGGTTGTCGTGATCCCACGGATGGAAGCCCGGCCGGAAAAAGCTCAGCCATTCGCCCGCGATGCGCGGGAACAGCCCGCGGCGCGGCCCGTACAGGAACGCGATCGTCCGCAGCATCCCGCGCACGTGATGTCCGGCGCCGCGATCGCGCCACAGCAGCGTCGCGTGCATCAAGAACACGGCCGGCCAGAACGTCAGCGTCGTCAACAGGTACACACCGATGCGGATCAGGTAACGGCGCAGCCCCGGCTTCGTCACGGCATTCCACACGTCGAACGACACGGCCTTGTGCTCGGTTTCCTCGAGCGCATGCCATATCCACATCTGCCGGTAGCCGTCGACCGAGCCTTCGAGGCGCGTCGGGTCGTGCAGCAGCCACTCGGCGAGCATCGCCGTGTAGTGCTCCGCCGCAATCGTATGCGCAAGCTGCACCGAATGCGGCAGCTTGCGCTTCATGTAGCCGAGCACCGCCCACACGCGCTTGTCGAGCTTGCGCGCGGGCAAGCGGTTCGCCTGCATCCGTTCGTTGTATTCGACGTGCTCGCGCGTATGCATCGCTTCCTGGCCAATGAAGCCGAGCACCTGCTGCTTCAGTACCGGATCGTCGATCCGATCGCGGTAATTGCGCACCGAATCCATGAAGAAGCGCTCGCCGGCCGGGAACAGCAGCGACAGCGCGTTGAAGAAATGGGTCACATGCGACCCGAGGCCATGCCAGTCCTTCGCGCGTTCGACCGGCAGGTCGAAGCGCAGGTCGCGGCGCACCGGCATGATCCCGGCTGCGGTGGCGGAAGCGGCTGACTTCATGTTCATCGTTCTCCTGTTCCGGAACGGCCCGGCGCGCCGTCCGACACGGCCGGCGCAGGCTCCGGCGGCGCATCGCGCACCACCAAAATCTTGACATCGATAAATGTAAAGATAGGCCGCCCGCGCCAGCGCGTGCAAGCCGCGCGGTAGATGCGCGCTTCCAAACAGGGCACGGTCGGAAAGGCGGAAAAAACGACGTTCGAACCGCGCCCGGGCGGGCCGCGATTCGAACGCGCTCGCCGGCCGGCGAGCGGCGCGAGGCGGTCGGCGCTGCAACTCGCCATCTGCCCGAACGCCCCGCGCGACGGGCGTTTCGACGAATCCGGCGGCGGCGCGCGGCATATGGAATACCGCGCCGGTAGCACCGATTCATACGCGCGGCGCACTCGCACGGTGCAACCCCGGTCGCGCGGCCCGCGCAAAATTCAAACGCGCGTTCCATTCACGTTTGCGGCGATCGCGGGCGCACTGCCTCGCAGCCGTCCACGACACGCGGGCCGGCGGGTGAAAGCCACGTACGACGGCCCGCTGCGGGCTCGCCTACAATAGCGGTTTTACGCAACCCTCTTTCAGGAGTAGTCATGTCTGTCATCACGACCGAATCGGGCCTCAAATACGAAGACCTGACCGAAGGCACCGGCGCGGAAGCGCAAGCCGGCAAGACCGTCAGCGTCCACTACACGGGCTGGCTGACCGACGGTCAGAAATTCGATTCGAGCAAGGACCGCAACGACCCGTTCGCGTTCGTGCTCGGTGGCGGCATGGTCATCAAGGGCTGGGACGAAGGCGTGCAGGGCATGAAGGTCGGCGGCGTGCGTCGCCTGACGATCCCGCCGCAACTCGCCTACGGCCCGCGCGGCGCAGGCGGCGTGATTCCGCCGAACGCGACGCTCGTGTTCGAAGTCGAGCTGCTCGACGTCTGACGACGCCCCCGGCCGCTTCCTTCCGATGGAACGCATCGCCTCCCCCGCCATCGCGCTGCGCCGCTACGACACGTGCGAAGCGTCGGACGTGCACGACTTCCACCAGGTCGTGCTCGGCGTCGATGGCGCGATGGTGATGGCGGTGGACGGGATCGGCCGGCGCATCGACCGACACGCGGCCTGGCTGATTCCGGCCGGCGCGCGCCACGACTATTCGGGCCTCGGCGACAATCGCCAGCTCGTGATCGACCTGCCCGCGGCATCACTCGCGGTGCCGCAACGGCTGTTCGACCGCGCACGCGCGGTGTCGATCGACCCGGCCCTCACTTCGCTCGTCGCGCAGGTCGCGGCGGCGGCCGCGCAACTCGATGCGCCGGCCGGCGACGCACGGCAGGCCGCCGCGCACCGTTTCCAGTGGCAGGCCGCCGCGCGCCTTTGCGGCGCGCTCATCGACGATGCCGGCATCGCCGCACCCGCGTCGGGCCTCGATTTCGCGCGCATCGACCGCTGGCTGCGCGCGCGGCTCGCCGAGCCGCTGCGCATCGCCGATCTCGCCGCGCACTGCGGCTACGGGATGCGCCGCTTTCACCAACTGTTCGTCGACGCGTTCGGCGAAACGCCGCATCGCTACCTGCAACGGCTGCGGCTCGACGCGGCGATCGTGCTGCTCGCCGACGGCCGGTATCCGCTCGTCGATATCGCGGGCATGGTCGGCTTCGCGGATCAAAGCACGTTCACGCACGCATTCACGAAGCGCTTCGGCGTTGCGCCGGGACGCTGGCGCGGCGAGCGGCATTGAGCGAATCCGTCTCCGTGAGCACGCGTCGATCCACGTAGCGTCACGGTTCGGCAAACCGCGTGCGAGCCGGTCCGGCCGCAATCTTCATCGCCCCCGCGTCTTTCCCGCTCGCGGCCCGGCCGCAACGCATCGCGCGTATCGACGCTTCACGTCCCGCTGAAACGTCGCCCGCCCGCCGCGTCATACGATGGGCGCATGGATACGACCACGCCCTCCCCCGCCTTCCCGCCCGCGCTTGCACGCGTCGTCGCGACCGTCAGCACCGGTTTCGTCGTCACGCAGCTCGATGTGACGATCGTCAACATCGCGCTCGCGCATCTCGCCGGCGACCTGCGCCTGCCGGTCGCCGGCCTGCAGTGGGTCGTCGATGCGTACACGCTCGCGTTCGCGGTACTGATGCTGTCGGGCGGCGCACTCGGCGACCGCTTCGGCGCGCGCCGCCTGTATGTCGCGGGCCTCGCGCTGTTCGCGCTCGCGTCGCTCGCGTGCGGCGCCGCGAGTGCGCCCGCGATGCTGATCGCGGCCCGCGCGCTGCAGGGTGTCGGCGCCGCGGCGATGCTGCCCAATTCGCTCGCGCTGCTCAACGACGCATGCCGGCACGACCCGCACCTGCGCGCGCGGGCCGTCGGCTGGTGGACGGCGGCCGGCTCGATCTCGATCGCGGCCGGCCCGGTCGTCGGCGGCCTGCTGATCGCGGCGTGGGGCTGGCGCGGCATCTTCCTCGTGAACCTGCCGCTGTGCGCAGCAGGGCTCGCGGCCGCGTTCGCGTGGGTGCCCGCACGCCGCGAGACGGCCGCGCGCACCCGTTCCCTCCGCGCGCTCGACCTGCACGGCCAGCTCATCGCGATCGCGCTGCTGACCGCGTTGACCGGCGCGGTAATCGAATGGCGGCCGCTCGGCCTCGCGCATCCGGTCGTCGCCGGCGGGTTCGCGCTGGCGGCGCTTGCCGCGCTCGCGTTCGTCGCGGTCGAGTCGCGCACGGCCATGCCGATGCTGCCGCTGGCGCTGTTCCGCCATCGCACGTTCAGCGCAGCCGTGCTGTTCGGGATCTGCGTGAACCTCACGTACTACGGCACCGTGTTCGTGCTCGCTCTGTACCTGCAGCGTGCGCGCGGCGAATCGGCGTTGCAGGCGGGTCTCGCGTTCCTGCCGCTGACGGGCGGCTTCCTGCTGTCGAATCTCGCGAGCGGCCGGGTCGTCGCGCGTCACGGCCCGCGCGCGCCGATGCTGGCAGGCGCGCTCGTCGCCGCGCTCGGCTACGGGTCGTTGCATTTCGTCGATGGGTCGACGCCGCTGCCCGTGCTGCTCGTGCCGTTCCTGCTGATTCCGTCGGGAATGGGGTTCGCGGTGCCGGCGATGACGACGGCCGTGCTCGCATCGGTCGCGCCCGAGCGGGCCGGCATTGCGTCGGCCGTGCTGAATACCGCGCGGCAGGCCGGCGGTGCGATGGGCGTCGCCGCGTTCGGCGCGCTCGCGGGCGGCGGCAGTGCGTGGCAGGTGGTCGACGGGTTGCGGATCGACACGGCCGTGTCGGTCGCGCTGCTGGCCATCGCCGCGCTACTCGCGACGCTGGTCCGGCCCGATGCGCATCGCGACGCATCGCCAGCGCGTCAGGCGGTGCAGGCCGTCGACTGACCGGCCGCGCATGACGCTCACCGCCGCGTCGCGCCCGCTTCGTCGCCGACCTTCCTCACGAGCGTGTCGGCCGCCTTCACGGGCCGCCCGTCGTCGTGCCGCAGCGCGAGCTTGCGGATCGCGCGCCCCGTGTCGCGGTCGACCAGCACCGAATGCGGCTCGCCACGCGCGAACAGGTTCGCCTCGCCCCACTGCCGCAGCATCACGATGACCGGGAACAGCCCCTCGCCCTTTTTGGTCAGCGCGTATTCCTGATACGCGGTGCCGTCCGACGCCGGCACGACGTCGAACACGCCGGCGTCCACCAGCATCCTGAGCCGATCGGACAGGATGTTGCTCGCGACGCCGAGGCTCGCGCGAAAATCGCCGAAGCGGCGCACGCCGTCGAACGCATCGCGCACGATCAGCAACGCCCAGCGATCGCCGACGATATCGGTCGCCCGCGCCACCGGGCACGGCGAATCCGCAAGACTTTTCTGCCTGGCCATGTTCCTCTCCGCAGTCGTGCCGGCCGCCTTCACGGCAACGCCGGCCATCCGTGCGCGGGCCCATCGCCCGCCGCACAACAAGTTGCATTTTAAAACTACTTTTCCTACACTCACACCAGTTTCAAATTGCAACTACTTTGCGTGAGGAAACCGATGGCGCCTTCCTGTCATTCAAGCACCGTTGCGTCGAACGCAGCGAATGCACCGAACGCCGCGCATCCGGCCGGCGACGGCCGCCTGTCCGCGGTGCACGTCTCGCTGCTGGCCGTCTGCTGCGCGGCGAGCGTCGCGAACGTCTACTACGCGCAGCCGCTGCTCGATTCGATCGCGCGGGATTTCGGCGTGTCGCAAGCCGCGGTCGGCGGCGTCATCACCGCCACGCAGCTCGGCTGCGCGCTCGCGCTGCTGTTCGTCGTGCCGCTCGGCGATCTGCTGAACCGCAAACGCCTGATCGCCGTGCAGCTTCTGCTGCTGACGGCAGCCTGCATCGGCGTGGCGGCAGCGTCGACGCGCTTCGCGCTGCTGGCGGGGATGGTCTCGGTCGGGCTGCTCGGCACCGCGATGACACAAGGGCTGATCTCGTGCTCGGCCGCGCTCGCGGGCGCCGGCGAACGCGGGCGCGTGGTGGGCGCCGCGCAGGGCGGCGTCGTGATCGGGCTGCTGGCCGCGCGCTCGGTGGCCGGCGTCGTCACCGATGTCGCCGGCTGGCGCGCGGTCTATCTCGTCTCGGGTGCGCTCGCGATCGCGATGCTCGCCGTGCTGTCGCGGATGTTGCCCGACTCGAACGGACCGCGCGAGCGCATCGGTTACATGGCGCTGCTGCGATCGATGGTGTCGCTGCTGCGCGACGAACGCGTGCTGCGCGTGCGCGGCGCGATCGCGCTGCTGATGTTCGCGGCGTTCAGCATCTTCTGGAGCGCGCTCGTGCTGCCGCTGAGCGCACCGCCGCATTCGATGTCGCATACGCAGATCGGCGCGTTCGGCCTCGTCGGCGCACTGGGCGCGGCCGCCGCCACGCGCGCGGGCCGGCTTGCCGATCGCGGGTGCGGCGAAGCGACGACCGGCGCCGCGCTCGCGCTGCTCGCGTGCTCGTGGCTGCCGCTCGCGTTCGGCAATACGTCGATTGCGCTGCTGATCGTCGGCATCGTGCTGCTCGACGTCGGCGGACAGGCCGTCCATGTCGTCAACCAGAGCATGATTCTCGGCACGCGGCCCGATGCGCATGCACGGCTCGTCGGCTGCTACATGCTGTTCTACTCGGCCGGTAGCGGGCTCGGCGCGATTGCGTCGACGATGACGTATGCGCGCGCCGGATGGACGGGCGTCTGCGTGCTCGGCGCGGTCGTGAGCGTGGCCGCGCTCGGCGTGTGGGCCGCGACGCTCAGGCGCGCATGACGCGTGCCGGCGATGCGGATCGGGAGGGGAAAGCCGGCGCGCCCGTAGCGGGCGGCCGGCGCACGAACCGGCCGCGCATGCGCGCCGGTTCGACCTTCGGTTCGGCGCGCACGATGCGCGCCGCGGGCGCTCAGCCTGCCGCCTGGATCGCTTCTTCGTACACGCCGGCGACGCGCCGCGCGATCACCGCGTTGTCGAAATGATCGCGCGCATAGCGCTTGCACGCGGCCTCGTCGGGCAGCGCGATCGCACCCGACAGCGCGCCGCCGAGCCCTTCCGCGATCGCGTCCGCGCCGGTCGACGGCAGCACGAGATCGTTGGACAGCCCGGCCACCGCCTCCGGCAGCCCGCCGACCGGCGTGACCAGCACGGGCGTACCGGACGCGAGCGATTCGACCGTGATCAGCCCGAAGCCTTCGAGGGCGACCGTCGGCACGACGCTGACCGTCGCCGCGCGGTACAGCGCCGCGAGATGATGGTCGGGCACGAAGCCGAGCAGCTTCACGTTGTCCTGCAGCCCCGCCGCGTCGATGCGCTGCTGCAGTTCCTCGCCGATCTTGCCCTTGCCGGCGATCAGCAGCAGCACGTCCGGGTGACGATGCTTGACGAGGCCGATCGCATCGATCAGGTCCTCCAGCCCCATGCGCCGCACCAGCCGGCGCACGGCCAGCACGATCGGCCGGTCCTGCGGCAGTTGCAGCTTGTGCCGTGCCTCGGCGGGCGTGAGCGGCGTGTCGAACTGCGCGGTATCGACGCAGCCGGGAATCACGCGCACGCGCGACGGCTCGATTCCGTAGCGGTTCGTCAGGATCTGGCCGAACGCCTGCGACAGCACGATCAGCCGCGACGAGCGCGTATAGACGGCCTGTTCCAGATAGCGTTTCGCGCGCTGCCCGAGCGTCGCGGCACCCTCGACCTGGCTTTCGTCTGCCCACGGCCCCTGGAAATGCGACACCTGCGGAATCCCGCGCGTCACGTCGAGGCCCGGGAACGTGTACAGCGCGAAGTGCGACGAAATCACGTCCGGCCGCTCGCTGCGGATCTCCTCGCGCAGCGCGCGTCGCGCCGCGAGCATCCGGCGCGCGAGCGTCTGCGACGCGGGACCGAAGCCCTGGATCGCGCCGCCCGTGTCGTCGGCGACCTTCGGCGAGCCGGCGACGAGCCCGCGCACCTCGACGCCCGCGCCCGGCAGCGCGCCGACGAGCGAGTAATACATCCGGTCGAGGCCGCCCGCACGTTCGGGAAACCAGTGCATGCCGATCTGCAACGATTTGATCGGCCGGGAAGATTGAGACATCACGACTGCTCCTGCGTGACTGCATGCTCGACCCGCTCGAAAGCGGACGGCTGCGTGGGTTGGCCGATGCGCCGGTAGAGCGCGACGTACTGGGCACCCATGTGCGCCCAGCCGAAACGGGTCATCAGTTCGCGGGCCGCGTCGCCCATCGCGCGGCAGGTGTCGCGCGACGCCGCGAGCGAGCCGATCGCCTGCGCGAGCGCGGCCGGATCGTCCGGATCCTCCAGCACGATCCCGCATTCGCGCGTGATGATTTCCGCGCCGCCCGCGGTGCGCGCGGTCACGACCGGCAGGCCGGCCGCCATCGCCTCCAGCAGCGACAGGCTCATCGCTTCGTAGCGCGACGGGAATACGTACGCGTCGACCGAGCGCATCAGCGTCGGCATGTTTTTCACGAGGCCGAGGAAATGCACGCGCGAATCGATGCCGAGCGCGCGCGCTTCTTCCGGATACGGGCTGCCCGGCAGATAGCCGGCCACCGCCAGATGGACGTTCGCCGGCAGCTTCGTCAGCGCCTTCAGCACGGTGCCGAGGTTCTTGCGCGGCGTGCGCAGGTCGCCGACGAACAGCAGCAGGAACGCGTCGTCCGGCAGCTTGAACGCCGCACGGTCGGCCTGCGCGCCCGCGAACGCGCTGCCGTCGACGCCGTTGTAGATCACGCTGATCTTGCGGCTGTCGATACCGAGCGCGGCGATCTCGTCGGCCACCTTCTGCGACACGGCGGTGATCGCACGCGAACGCCGGTAGGCCCAGCGCTCGAGCGCGGTGTTCACGCGTGTATAGACATACTGGTAAGCCGACCACATCCCCTTCGTGAGCCCGAACGGATAGTACGGGCTCCTGAACCAGCCGCCGTGCACGAAGTGCGCGGTATTCACGTCGGCCTTGATCCACGAGATGAAGCCGTTCACGTGCAGCACGTCGTACTCGCCGCGATGCGCGCGCAGCCACCACGCGCTCTTCAGCGCGAACACCTGTTGCTTGACGAGATTGGACGGCCAGAAGCGCCCGACCTTCACGGGCACCCAGCGCACGCGCGGGTCGGCCAGCAGCTCGGGCGCGACGTGCGACGCGACCAGCGTGACTTCGTAGTTCTCGGCCAGCGCCGCGCGCGCGATTTCGTAATTGACGCGGCCCTGCCCGTCGTTATGTCGCACGACATGCGTGACGATCGCGATTCTCAAAGGTCGCCTCCCCGTGAACGCGCGGCGGCCAGCAGGCGCTGAGCCTTCTGCCAGTGCGCCGCGGAAAGTATCGAAAAAATGGCTGTAAACATCAGCAGGCCGCCCGTGCCGATCAGCGAGTTCGTGAACACGAGCATCGCGAACGTCGACAGGCACAGGCTCAGGCACGCGCCTACGAACTTGTCCTTGCGCAGCTTGAACGCCGCGCGCAGCGTGCGGCCGAACAGCATCACGACGCCGGCGAGATACAGCAGCGTGCCGGGCCAGCCGAGCACGAACGGCACGTTCATCACGCCGCTGTCGAAGCTGCCGTACTTGCCGAGCTCGCCGCTGTCGCTCGACAGCTTCGTCGATGCGCCGGTCGCGCCCATCCCTTCGCCGGCGACGTCGGTAAACGCCGTCTGAGCGAAGGTTGCGTAGAACTTGTTGCGGTCGTCGTAGCTGCGGTCGTCCTTCAGGTTCACGATCGACTGAAGACGCTGGCCGAGACGATCGGCCACCGGCCCGACGGTCAGGAGCGGCACGCATAACCCGACCAGCACGACGCCGCTGATGAGGATCCGCATCCGCACGCGGTTGTTCGACTGCGCGAGCTGGATCGCGAGCGCGATCACCCAGCCGCCCCACGTCGAACGCACGAGACACAGCGCGAACGACACGAAACCGGCCGCACCCGCGAACCAGCGGATCTTCTGCGGCGCCGCGAGCACGAACACCAGCGCGCCCATCATCGCGAACGCGAACGGCCCCGACGAGTTCATCGTGCTGAATACGCGCACGCCGTACGGCACCGGCTCGCCCTGCGAACCCATGTCCGAACCGATCATCCACAGCACGTCCCACTGCGGCATCACGAAGTACTGCACGACGCCGTACACGCCCATCACGAGCATGCCCCACATGAACGTGGACAGCAGCACGTCGCGGTACTCGGGATAGTCGCGCGCGTTGACCATGATGTGAAAGCCGATCAGCACCGGGTACACCCAGTTCGCGAGGTCGTAGGTCGCGGCCATCACGCCGCTCGACACGATCCCGACGAGATATGCGTATGCGAGCCCGAACAGCATCAGCAGCACCGGTATCCCGCGCCGCTGCGCGAGCACGCGGTAATGCCGGATCAGCCCGAAGCCGGCGATCATCGTCACCGCGAGCGGCGCGACCTGGATCAGGCTCGTCGGCGTGAACGCGCCCTTCGACCAGTCGGCGAGACGCCGCACTTCGGGGCTCAGGAACCACACCCACCACATGAAGCCGACATAACGCGCCGGGCTCTTGAAATACAGCCAGAGGCCGACCGCGATGGCCAGCACCGGAAACGCGAGCGTCAGCACCTTGCCCTGGTGAATGGCGATCAGCGCGGCGGTGAGCGACCACAGCCCGGCCTGCCCGATCCAGTGCTTCGGTTCGGCGAACCAGCTGCGGTTGCGCGACGGTGCGCGTTCGGCGGCAATCGTACTCATCGATCCGCTCTCACCGCGACGACGGACGCGAATCCGCGAGCGGCATCGCCAGGCCCGCGGCCGCCGGCGTACGGCGCCGGCGCAGCATGTCGCGCGTGATCCGCACGTGCTGCTCGGCGAACGCCTGCGTGGTCAGGTCGCGCTCGCACAGGCACGCGGCGGCGGCCCGCGCGCAGCCGAGCGCCGCGACCGGATCGGCGACGAAGCGGTCGGCGGCCTGGCGCATCGCCTGCGCGTCGAACGCCGGCACATAGGCGGCCGTATCGTGCGGGAAGTAGTCGCTGAGCCCGCCGACGTCGGACACGATCATCGGCTTGCCGACGGCTGCCGCCTCGAGCATCACCGTGATGCCCGACGCGTGGAAGTTCGGCCGCAGCGGCACGACGATCACGTCGGCCCACGCGTACAGCTCGTGCTGCTTCGCGAGCCCCGACGCCGAGCCGATCTTCACGTTCGGCGCATGCCACTCGCGCGGCACGCGGCGGCGCGTCGCAAGCCGCACGTCGTAGCGCTCGTCGCCGCCGAACGCGGCAAGGAAGGTGCGCCAGTCGCGGTCGCGGTCGTTGCCGATCGCCGCGATCCGCAGCGGCCGGTTCGGTTGCCACTGCTGCGGCTCGGTCAGCGGGAAATCCTGCGTGTTCAGCCCGTAATAGACGAACTCCGCATCGCGCCCGAGATAGCGGCGGCACAGGTCGGCGTTGTCGCGGGCGAGCGTGGTCAGCGCGTCGGCGCGCGCGAGCAGCTTGCGGTACAGCCAGCGGCGCGCGCCGCCGAAGCTGCCCCACTTGTCGAACAGCCACACGCTTTGCGCGAGCAGCAGCGGGCGCTTGCCCTGCGCGCCGGCGAGCTTCAGGATCAGCGAAGCAGCGAGGTGCTCCTGCTCGGTGTGCGTCCAGATCACGTCGGTGTTCAGCAGCGCGGCGCGGTTGCGCCACGCATGCACGACGTCGAAGCCGAGCGCCGCCTTCAGCGCGCGGCGCGCGAGGCTGGCGACACGGCTCTCGCCACGGTCCTGCGAATAGGTCAACCGGAATTCGTCGGATTCGGCATGGTGATAGCCGTACAGGCAGCCGATGTTCTCGCCTTTCCGGTAGGTACGGGGATCGGCGCCGTAAAACAAATGGACGTGAACGTTCGTTGCAGCTTTCGTTGCAGTCATGTCAGCCTCCGCCGGGCCGCCCCAAGGAGGCTGACCGCCCCCTCGGGAGGCAGCGCACAAAGCGCGCGTGGGAGTTGTTTCATTTCGAGCCCTCCGGGGATGGCCGCGCGCGATGCGCGCAGCCCGTTCAAGACGTCACCGGCGGCATCGCCGCACGGTGGGGGGCAAGGTTCGCGCGGCGAGCGTCGCGCGCGCCGCGGCGCACCGCGCGCCAGTGCTCGCGGATCCGGCTGCGCTGCGCCGTATGCACCGACAGCAGCACGTGCGCGAAACCGGGATAGACGCGCGTACCGACCAGCGTCCACCACCACCACGCGATCTCGCGCCGGACCGGCGGCAGATGCTCGCGCAGGATCAGATGCAGGTTGTACGCGCCGTTGCTGATCGCATTCAGCGAAGCGGCATCGCGCCGGTCGTCGTCGAAGCGCTCGGCCGGGAAATGATCGACCGCGATCGCCGGGTCGTAGACGAGCTTCCAGCCGTCGCGCTGCACGCGCATGCTGAACGCCATGTCGTTGTGCACCTGCGCACCCGCGCCGCGCAGCCGCGTGTCGAAACGCAGCCGTTCGATCGCGGTGCGGCGGTAGCTCATGTTCGCGCCTTTCAGCATGTCGACTTCGCGCAGGCCGCCGACGCCGAGGTGATGATTGCCGACGATCTTGCCGGACAGCGTGAGTTGGCCGACGAGTTCGCGCGATTCGTCGAGCACGCGGCCTTTCTCGTGCACCCAGTCGCGCCCGCCCACCGCGCCCACGCGCGGATCGGCCTGGAATGCCGACTCGACGCGTGCCAGCCAGTCGGGGTGCGGCGCCGCATCGTCGTCGGTGATCGCGACGACGTCGCCGTTCGCCGAGTCGAGCCCCTTGTTCAGCGCGGCGACCTGCCCCGGCACGTCGACCGGCACGATGCGCAGCGGCAGCGCGCCGCCGACCGCCGGATCGGCGAGCCGCTCGTGCGTGGCGTCGTCCTCCGGGCGCGCGACGACGATCACCTCGTCGGGCAGCCGCTGCTGGCGCTGCAGCGCCAGCAGGCAGCGCGCGAGGTCGGCCGGGCGCCGGTAGGTCGGAACGAGCACGGAAATTTTCATCGATGGTTCTCCAGTCGGCCGGGCTCGCGCGCTGCGCGCCGGCCCGGTTTCGCGCACTGCACTCAGGCGCTCAGGTATTCGTGCACGGCCGCATAGCCGCGGCCGTAGCCGCGCGCCTTCGGCGGCACGCCGTTGAAGATCCCGCCTTCCAGATCGACGCCCGCGGTGCGCAGGCGCTTGATCGCGTCGGCGATCTCGCCTTCGGTGTGCATGCCCGAGCGCAGCACGAGGAACGTCGAGCCGGCCATGCGGCCGATGATGGTCGCGTCGGTCACCGCCAGCACCGGCGGCGAATCGATCAGCACGACGTCGTAGCGCTTGCTGAGCCCTTCGAGGTATTGCGGCAGGCGCGTCGACATCAGCAGTTCCGACGGGTTCGGCGGACGCGTGCCGGCCGCGATGAACGACAGGCCCTGCACCGGCGTTTCGCGCACGGCATCCTCGAGCGGCGACTGGTCGCTCAGCAGCTCGGACAGGCCCGGCTGCGCGGTAAGGCCGAAGTAGCGGTCGAGCAGGCCGCGACGCATGTCGGCGTCGATCAGCAGCACGCGCTTGCCCGAATGCGCGAGCAGCACCGCGAGGTTGACCGCCAGGAAACTCTTGCCGATGCCGGGCGTCGGGCCCGTCAGCACGATCACGCGGTTCTTCGCATCCATCATCGCGAACTGCATCGCGGTGCGCAGGCTGCGCAGGCTCTCGACGCTGAGATCCTTCGGACGCAGGCTCGCGAGGATCGGCCGCGCGCGGCTGCCGCTCTTCTCGGCCGCGGCGTCGAGCTTCACCTGCTCGGCGCTTTGCGGCACCAGCCCGTACAGCGGCAGGTTGAACGTGCGCTCGACGCGGTCGGGATCCTCGATACCCTGGAACATGTTGCGGCGCAGGAACACGACACCCGTGCCGAGGATCAGGCCCAGGAACACGGCGGCCGACAGGATCAGCACCTTCTTCGGCTTGACCGGATCGCCCGGGCGCAGCGCCGAATCGACGAGGTGGATGTTGCCGCCCGTGCCGGCCTTCTGCACCGACAGCTCCTGCACGCGGTTCAGCAGCAGCACGTAGATGTCCTCGGCGACCTTCGCGTCGCGCTGGAGCTGGACGGCCTTCACTTCGGTCGCCGGCAGGCTGCGGAAGCGGTTCGCGTACTTGTCCTTCTCGCCCTCCAGCTCGGCGAGCTGCTGCTTCGCGGCGATCACCATCGGGTGCGAATCGGTGAAGCGCTGCGCGAGCGATGCAAGCTGCAGGCGCTGCGCGGCGATCTGCTGCTCGTACTGCACGCTGCCCTCGAGGTAGACCTTCGCCTCGTCGCTCGCGTTGATCGACCCCGACGTGCGCTGGTATTGAGTCAGCGCGGCTTCCGCGTGTTCGAGGTCGGCCTTCAGGCGCGGTTCCTCACCCTTCAGGAAGTCGAGCATCTTGGTCGCTTCGGCCTGCTTCGCAACGACGTGCTGGTTCAGGTACGACTGCGCGAGCGCGTTCGCGATCGCGGCGGTCTGGTCCGGATCCTTGCCTTCGAGCGAGATCTGCACGACGCCCGTCTGCTTGCCCTGCTCGCTCACCTGGATCCCGGTCTGGAAGCCGGAGATCGCGTCGAGATCGTTGTAGCGGGTCACCGTGAACTGCGTGCCGGGGCGCGCGACGAGCTTCTTCACGAGCAGCGTCACGCCGCCGCCCTGCGCCGATTCGCCGACCTGGCCCGCCAGCAGCCGGGTGCCGTTCTGGTCGACGATCGAATAGGTGTCGTTCGGGCCGGCCGTCAGCGTCAGCTTCTTGCCTTCGAGCGCGGGCACGACGCTGATCGAATCGATGTCGGCGATTTCACCGCCCCATGCGTACGACTTCAGGCCGAGCCACGGCCGTGCCGGCTCGCCCGGCGTCGCGACGCGCGCGGCGAAGCTGCCGATCACGGGCAGCGTCTTCGGCACGACCGAGAAGTTCAGCTTGAACTGCTCGACCACCGGCGCAACGACGCCGCGGCTCTTGATGATCTCGATTTCCGCGTCGGTCGGCGCCTGCTGCGGGCCGCTGTTGATCGACGCGCCCGTCTGCGTCTGCGTGAGTGCCTGCGACGTGTTGTCGCTGCCCTCGACCCGCACGTGCACGTCGGCCTGGTAGACCGGCTTCGCGATGTAGCAGTAGAGGCCGGCGAGCGCGATGACCGTCACCGCGATGCCGAGCAGCAGCCAGATGTCGTCCATGATCACCTGGAGCAACTGGCCGAGGACGACATCCTCTTCCTCGGTTTTCACGGACAGATCCGCGTAGGAGTGTTTCGCTTGCGTGTTCACCATTCGTTCCCGCTTGAGTGGTGCCGGGGCGGAGGCGCCGCCCCGGCGGGCTATCAGCGTGTGATTTGCCGCATGAAGAAGATCGTCTGGATCGTCGGCAGCACTTGCTGCAGCACCCGGTTGAACTGCACCGAGCTGGCCGTGCTGACGTAGACCACATCGAGCGGCTGAAGCGGGAAGCGGCTCGACAGCATCAGCGCATCGGGTTGCGTCATGTCGAGGCGGAACACTTCAGGCTTCGTCGGGTTGTCGCGCATCCCGCGCATCACGTAGATCTTGCGCGGGTTCGCATCGGTGTCGAGGATGCCGCCGCCGGCCGTCAGCGCATCGGCGATGGTCAGCCTGCCCTTGAGCATCGGCACCGTGACCGGCGTCTTGACCTCGCCCATGATGAACACGCGGCTGTCGCTGCGGTCCGGCACGTTGACGATGTCGCCCTGCTGCAGCATCACGTTCTGCTTCACGTCGCCGCGATCGAGCACGCCGTTCGCGTCGAGCGTGTAGAGCTTGCCGTCGCGCGTCAGGCGCACGCGCTGCAGGTCGGCCTCGTTGGTCGAGCCGCCCGAGCGCGAGATCGCGTCGACCAGCGTCAGCGGCACGTCGCTCATGGCGAGCGGGCCCGGCGTCTTCACCTCGCCCGTCACCTGCACCTTCTGGCTGCGGTACGACAGCACGCGCACGTCGAGCTGCGGATTCTTCACGTAGCGCGCGAGGCGCGTGGCCAGCTCGTCGCGGGTCTGCGCGATCGTCTTGCCCGCCACGTGGATGCGGCCGACGAACGGGAAGAAGATCGTGCCGTCGGCGGCCACCGTCTGGCCGTATGGATCGGCCTGGCCCGGCAGCGACGACGAATAGGGCTGCTGCAGCGCGCCCGCGATCGTCTGCGTCGTATTGCCGCCGCTCGAGAACGACTGGCCCTGCGGCGTCGTCAGCTCCGGGTGGTCCCAGACCGTGACGCCGAGGATGTCCTGCGGGCCGACGCGGTACACGTACTGCGACGAATCGGTATAACGCGCAGGCGGCAGCGGGTGATCGACCTGCTGCTTCTGCAACTGGTCCATCACCACTTTGGCGTCGATGTAATGAACCGGATAGGTCTCGGCCGCTTGCTGGCGGCCGTCGTCCTTCAGGTTCGACGAGTCGAGGTAGTTGCCGGGCGCGGTTGCACAGGCTGACAGGAAAGTCGTCAGCGCGACGGCAAGCGCCACCGGGCGCATCGGGCGTTTCAGCATAGTTTCTGTAGCCATCCTTGAACCAGACGTTCGATCTGCGAGTAGCTCTCGCGGTATTCGGCCTCGGGGCCGCCGTGCGGATCGGCAATCTCGGCCCCTTCCCACTTGCCGAGCAGGTGGACCTTGCCGCGCGCGAACGGATCGACCGATTCGACGGCCGCGATCTGTCCGCGCTCGCTGACGAGAATCAGGTCGGCGTCGCGCACGATCCGGCGCGACAGCCGCCGCGAGCGGTGGGTCGTCGCATCGACGCCGCGCTCGGCAAGCAACCGTCGCATCACCGGATCGATGCCATCGCCGTCGTTCGCATGCACGCCGGCCGAGTGGAACGTCGCGCGCGGGCCGCCGCGCGACGCGGTGTGCGACTTGAACAGCATTTCCGCCGCCGGGCTGCGGCAGACGTTCGCGTGGCAGACGATCAGGATGTTCCGGAACATGGCGTCTCGTAACGGGTGACGTGAAGCGGGTTACGCGCGCTCGCGCGCGGCGCCCGGCACGCGGGCGGCAACAGCCTGGCGCGAGCCCGGCCGGCCGATCGGGTGGTATTCGATGCCCTGCTCGCTCATCGTCTCCGGCTCGTACAGGTTACGGCCGTCGAAGATCACCGGCGTCTTCCACAGGCGGCCGAGCGCGACGAAGTCGGGGCTCTTGAACGCCTTCCATTCGGTGACGATCACGAGCGCATCGGCGTCGCGCGCGGCCTGCGCTTCATCGTCGACGAAGCTCAGGCGCTCGAGCCAGCTCGGGTGATCGGCAAGATCGAGCGCGATCACGCGGCGCGCTTCCTGCTGCGCGACCGGGTCGTACGCGGCGATGCGCGCGCCGCGCGACAGCAGCTCGGCGATCAGCTCGCGGCTCGGCGCCTCGCGCATGTCGTCGGTGTTCGGCTTGAATGCGAGGCCCCAGATCGCGAACGTGCGGCCCGTCAGGTCCTCGCCGAAGCGCGCGACGATCTTGTCGGCGAGCACGCGCTTTTGCGTCGCGTTGACCGACGACACGGCCTTCAGGATCTGCAGCGATTGCCCGTGCTCGTCGGCCGTGCGGATCAGCGCCTCGACGTCCTTCGGGAAGCACGAGCCGCCGTAGCCGCAGCCGGCGTACAGGAAGTGATAGCCGATGCGCGGATCGGAGCCGATCCCGCGGCGCACGGCCTCGATGTCCGCGCCGAAGCGGTCGGCGAGGTTCGCCAGCTCGTTCATGAACGAGATGCGCGTCGCGAGCATCGCGTTCGCCGCGTATTTCGTGAACTCGGCCGAGCGCACGTCCATGTACAGCGTGCGCTCGTGGTTGCGGTTGAACGGCGCGTACAGCTTCTTCATCAGCTCGCGGGCGCGCTCGCCCGGCACGTCGTCGTCGCAGCCGATCACGATGCGGTCCGGCCGCGTGAAATCGTCGACCGCCGCGCCTTCCTTCAGGAATTCCGGGTTCGACACGACCGAGAACATCTGGTCGCCGCCGCGCTTCGCGAGCTCCTCGGCGACCGCCGCGCGCACGCGCTCGGCCGTGCCGACCGGCACCGTCGACTTGTCAACGATCACCTTGAAGCCCGTCATGTAGCGGCCGATGTTGCGCGCCGCCGCGAGCACGTATTGCAGGTCGGCCGAGCCGTCCTCGTCGGGCGGCGTGCCGACCGCGATGAACTGCACGTCGCCGTGCGCGACCGCGGCCTCGACGTCGGTCGAGAAACGCAGGCGGCCGGCCGAGCGGTTGCGCGCGATGACTTCCTTGAGGCCCGGCTCGTGGATCGGCACGCCGCCGTTGTTCAGGATGTCGATCTTCGCCTGGTCGACGTCGAGACAGAACACGTCGTGCCCGATGTCGGCGAGACAGGCGCCGGTGACAAGACCTACGTAACCGCTGCCGATGATAGTCAGATTCATGATGTGTCGGACCTCTTGACCAATGATTCGAAATTCGTAAAACCGGAATGCCTGCGCGGGAGTGCATCTCGAGAAAACATCGAGCCGTCCCGAGTTTTCCGCCCCGCAGGAAGCCCCCTTTGGGGATGCTCCCCTCGGGCGGCCTGCGCGAAGCGACGGATCCCGGGGCGCTCAGTAAGCGTTGCTGCCGGTGAAGCCTTTCCACAGCGTCAGCGCGACGATCTTGATGTCGAGCCAGAACGACCAGTTCTGCATGTAGTACAGATCGAGCTTCACGCGTCCCATCATCTTCTCGATCTGGTCGGTCTCGCCGCGAAAGCCGTTGATCTGCGCCCACCCGGTGATGCCGGGCTTGATCCGGTAGCGGAACATGTAGCCCTTGACCAGATCCTTGTAGATGTCGTCGTGCGCGAGCGCATGCGGGCGCGGGCCGACGACCGACATCTCGCCCTTCAGCACGTTGATGAACTGCGGCAGCTCGTCGAGGCTCGTGCGGCGCAGGAACCGGCCGACCGGCGTCACGCGCGTGTCGTTCTTGGTCGCCTGCGTCACCATGCCCGCCACTTCCTGGTGCACCTTCATCGAGCGGAACTTGTAGATCTCGAACTCGTGCCCGTCGATGCCCTTGCGTTTCTGGCGAAAGAACACCGGCCCGCGCGACGTCAGCTTGATCAGGCCCGCGATCAGCAGCATCACCGGCGCGAGCGCCGTGAGCGCCGCCAGCGCGAACAGCCGGTCGAACACGAACTTCGGCAGGATCCGCACGTCGGTGATCGGCGACGCCGCGAGGTTGATCGCCGGCACGCCGAGCACCTCGACCACTTCCTGGTTGAAGAACGACAGCGTGCGCACGTCCGGAATGAAACGGATGTTCACGAAATCGTGGCGGAACACCGTCACGATCTGGTGAATCCTCGGCTCCTCCGAGATCGGCAGCGTGAGCCACAGCTCGCGAATCGCGCGGCTGCGCACGAGCCACACCAGCGATTCGAATTGCCGCTCGATGCGCACGTCGTCGAGTGCGACATCGCCCGGCGCTTCGCTTTCGTCGTACACGCATACCGGGTTGAAGCCCGCCTCCGGCCGCGCCCGCATCTGCGCGATCAGCCGCCGCGCCGCCGGCGTACCGCCGACGATCGCGACCGCCTTCAGGTTGTAGCCGCCGCGGCGCAGTTGCCGCAGCACGACGTGCACGCACGCCTTCGAACCGGCGAGCAGCGTCATCGTCACGAGCGCCCAGTAACCGAGCCACAGCCGCGACAGGTCGCCCGACTGGTGAAAACTGAAGCTCATCAGGATGCCCGCGAGCTCGACCACGAGCCACGCGAACGCGACGCGCCCCATCAGCCCGACCAGACGCTTGCCGCGCCACGACTGGTAGATGCCGATGGCCGGAAAGAACACCACGACCAGCAGGCAGTCGAACAGCACCGTCGTGCGCTGCAGGTCGTTGAGCCAGATGCTGCCGTCGTGCAGCGCAGCGGCGATCAGCGCCCCTGCCACGACCATCGCGATATCGATGACTCTCGCCAGCACGCTCAACATGTCTGCTTCCTCTTTGAACAGGCGTTTGCCGAACAGCTCCTCGTGCAGCCCGTGCCGCACATTCGATTCAAACGTTGCATGACGCTATTGAAGCGACAAGAAAATCGCCCCTCAAGCGCACAAGTATTTCGAAAAATAATCGGAAATTCTTGCCGCGAACTTTTTGATTTAATTCGGCACGTTTTCCCGAATCGATCGGGAATCGGGAAGTTTTCGGATACTTTACGTTCGCCGCGAGCCCTTTGCCGGCACGGGATGGCCAACAATTCCCGGAATTATTTTTTATTTTTTTATTTGCATCCGATGCGATCGCGGAAAATTTTTCCAGATGAATGCCCGGCGAATATCAGCCAATGGACCCGGTTTTATTGTCGATTTACTTCATGCTACAACGACAGGCACTGACTTCAACCGTGGAGAGTGTCATCATGAATGCTCCGGCCGTGGCAGCCGAAACGCGCCAATCTTCTTCCGCCGCCCCCGCCTCCGGCACGCGCCTCGCCGTGCAGCCGGTGATTCTTGCCGGCGGGTCCGGCACACGCCTGTGGCCGATGTCGCGCGAACGCTTTCCGAAACAGCTCATCGGCCTGCTCGGCGATCATTCGCTGCTGCAGTCGACCGCGCTGCGCCTCGACGGCCTAACGGCCGACCACCCGCTGAACGACGACGTGCTGATCGTGTGCGGCGAGGATCACCGCTTCACGACCGCCGAACAACTGCGCCTGACGGCCAAGCCCGCGACGATCGTGCTCGAGCCGCTCGGCCGCGACACCGCGCCCGCGCTGACGCTCGCCGCGCTGCGGCTCGTCGCCGACGGCAACGATGCGGTGATGACCGTGATGCCGGCCGACCACGCGGTCGCCGACCTGCCGCGCTTCCACGCGGCCGTCGCGGCCGGCGTGCACTGCGCGGCGCAAGGCAGGATCGCGACGATGGGCATCGTGCCCACGCATGCGGAAACCGGCTACGGCTACATCCGCGTCGGCGCACCGCTCGGCGACGCCGCGACGGGCGACCTCGACGTGCGCCGCCTCGACCGTTTCGTCGAGAAGCCGCACCTCGAACTCGCTCAGCAGTACGTCGCATCCGGCGAGTACTGGTGGAACAGCGGCATCTTCATTGTCCGCGCGTCGGTGTGGCTGAAGGCGATCCGCCAGCTCGAACCGGCGATCTACGCGGCCTGCGAACAGGCCATCGCGCAGGGCAAGGCCGATGGCGACTTCTTCCGCGTCGATCGCGATGCGTTCGCCGCGTCGCCGTCGAACTCGATCGACTACGCGGTGATGGAGCCGCTCGCGAGCCTGCCGCAACTGTGCGAGAGCGTCGTCGTGCCGCTCGACGCGGGCTGGTCGGACGTCGGCTCGTGGGACGCGATCTGGCAGATCTCGGAGAAGGACGAGGCCAGCAACGTCGGCCGCGGCCACGTGCTGTTCGAAGGCGCCGAATCGACCTTCGCGCATTCGGAAAGCCGGCTCGTCGCCTGCGTCGGCACGCAGAACCTCGTCGTCGTCGAAACGCCCGACGCCGTGCTCGTCGCGGACAAGTCGCGCGTGCAGGACGTGAAGAAGATCGTCGGCCGCATCAAGGCGCAACAAGGCGCGGAAGCCACCGATCACCGCAAGGTGCATCGCCCGTGGGGCCACTACGACTCGATCGACATGGGCGAGCGCTTCCAGGTGAAACGCATCGTCGTGAAACCGGGTGCGCGACTGTCGCTGCAGATGCACCACCACCGCGCCGAACACTGGATTGTCGTGCGCGGCACCGCGCGCATCACGCGCGGCGACGAAACGTTCCTGCTGTCCGAAAACGAATCGACGTACATCCCGCTCGGCGTATCGCACCGCCTTGAAAACCCGGGCATGATGCCGCTCGAACTGATCGAAGTGCAGTCGGGCGCGTATCTCGGCGAGGACGACATCGTCCGCTTCGACGATACCTACGGCCGGCAGTGACGCGTCAAGCGCCGGGGGCGCCGCTGCGACAGCGGCGCCCCCGGTGTGGCAAGCATCGAAAGACGAAGCTTCCGCGCGGGTGTCGTGGCACACGACGGCCCGCGCGTTGCGCTGGAACGGCGCTCAACCTACGCGGTACGCGTATTCGCGGCGCTCCGACTGCACGGGATCGTTGCGGCTTTCCGACAACGCGCCCGCGTGACGCTCGGCGATGAAGCGCTTGATGTCCGACTCCGCACGCGCCAGCGCGGACAACCCGGCCAGCACCTCGCTTTGCGGCGCACGTGCCGGCTCGTCGCTCGCACCGTGGCGATCGATCCACTGGCGCGCCCAGTCGAGCGCGAACTGCTCGGCTTCCTCGGCATCGGTGAAACGCGGACCGATGAGGCCCGAGCGCTCGACGCGCCGGTCGTCCTGCGAGATCTCGGCCCACGCGCGATACATCAGGTTCTGCACGGGCTGCGCAATGCCGCAGATCGTATAACCGCGATACTCGTCGACTTGCGGTTCGGCCGCGGCGAAGCTCGCCGACGACGCACGCGCATGGCGCAGTTCCGCCGCCTGCGTACCGGGCACCACGAACGACGCGCCGGCCGGATCGGCCACTGCGTCGTTCGGCATCGCGCTCAGCGACGCGCCCTCGCCCTCCCAAACGTTTGCCTGCGCGACCGGCAATTGCCACGACTCGGGGTTTTGCCAGAACACGCCGCGCAAGCGATCGTTGTCGGGCACGGGCTCCGCGCGACGCGCAGGGACGACCGGCACCGGCGGCGGCGGAATATACGCGAACGTGCGCCCGCTGAACTGGGTCAGCACGTCGATCATCTGCAACAGCGTGCCGCTCGCGAGCCACTCCTCGTAGCGACGACGGCACGTCGGCCCGGACGGATACCGACCGGGCAGCTTGGACCAGGCTTCACCGGTCGTCAGAATCCAGAGCACCGCGTTGGCAACGACGCGCGGTTCGGCTCGTGGACGCCCACGACGATTCAGCCGGATGGGTTCATCGGCGATCAGCGTTGAAAGACGAAACCACTCTTCATCGTTAAGCTCATCGAAGAACATAGTAGATCTCTCCACGCAGCCAGGCCGGGCTGCGATTGGCGGCGCCGTCGCGACACATCGCGTCGCGGGGCGGCCAGGTTGCACATTTATGCTTATCCGGTGTTGTGCATGCCGGCCGACACCGCACTTTCACGGTGCCGGAATTCCCGGCAATGGCGCACAAATCGCGGTCTCACTCCAATGTGGGAATTTTTGTGCACGAAGCATACCATCCTCAGGGTTTATCTCAATATGACAATGACTTAATGTTACGCACTGAAACAACCTGCCATGGATACGCAATCTATTTACGCTTGAATTTTTTTGCGAGATCTTTATGCCCGGCGCTGCAAAGGCCCGTCCGGCGGGGCTCTGCAAGGTATGAAGAATGGCCTCCGCTGAGCGGTTAGGGGCTGTTCCGACCCTTGCCTGAAACAATCGCGGGAATCGCTTCCTAAAATCGGTAAATCAGGGAAAATTGCGTAACAAGATATTCACGAATCGGTAAATCGTTCAATATCCGTGCAGCTGAATTATCTCCGTGCACAATCTCTTTATTGTTTCCCTGCGAGTGATGAAAGCACGGTGACGCGGGATGCACATAGTTTCTCCGCATGCAAGCGCGGGGGGTCTGTTACATCTTCGCGGCGCCGAGCGAACGGCCACGCCGTATCGCACGCGGAAATCCTGTTTCGGGTCGGAACGGAAAAGCGGAATAGGCCGCGCAGGACGCGCGGCGGTCGTGTCAGCGCAGGTCGCCGGCCAGCGACGCGGCCACGTCAGGATCCACGCGCTGCGGCGGCATCGTGTAGGCCGGGTGATCGCAGCCGATCGACAGCGCCGCCCCGTCCTTGAGCGCCGCGCGCATCGGTGCGTCGAGTTCGAAACGCACGAAATGCACGGCCGACGTCTTCTCGTCGTTGTCGCGCTCGAGATCCTCGTCGGCGATCGCGTAGACGCGCGCCTGCCCGTCGATCTGCAGGTACACGCGATCCTCGATACCGATCAGCCGCGCGAGCGCCGCGCGCCGCTCGATCTCGTGCTCGTATTCGATCTGCATCGTCGCCTTCAGGTTGGTGCCGTCGGGCACGAGCGGCAGATACGCGTCAAGTTCGCCTTCGATGCCCGCCTCGTCGAAGATCTTCTCGATGTGCAGCATCTCCTGGATCTGATAGCGGATCGTCGTCTCGTCCTCGAACAAGAAGCGCAGATGGTTGCCGAGCGCGACCGCGCGGCGGCGCTTGTACGCGACGAGCCGCGCGTGTTCGGTCCTGCGGATCTTCGCGTACGCTTCGAGCGTCAGCAGGGAGTCGCGGGTCAGCGTCATGGATTGTCCTCGTGGGTCGGCCGGCATCGGCTCAGATGCCGTATGCGCGGCGCAGCAGCGTGAGCGGATGCGCGAGCGGCGCGGACGGCAGCCCCTTCTCGTCGATGCCCTGCACGATGTGATGGCCGGCCAGCGCGCAGTCCGACGACACGAAATCCGGCTGCGGCTCGGCCATCGCCTTGAACACGGGCGTGCCGATCCGCATCGCGTCCGCATGGAATTCCTTCTTCACGCCGAACGTGCCCGCATGGCCCGAGCAGCGCTCGACGACATTCACGCGCGTATCGGGCACGAGCGACAGCGTGTCGGCCGTCTTGCGGCCGATGTTCTGCACGCGCGCATGGCACGGCACGTGATACGACACGGTGCCGAGGCCGGTCTTGAAATCGGTCTTCAGCAGCCCGTCGCGATGCCGCGCGATCACGTATTCGAACGGATCCCAGAACGCGTCGGCCACCGCGCGCACCGCTTCGTCGCCGGGGAACATCAGCGGCAGCTCGCTCTTGTACATCAGCACGCAGCTCGGGATCGCGCCGATCAGCGCATAGCCTTCGCGCGCATAACGTTCGAGCACGGGCAGGTTCACGTCCTTCTTCGCGGCGACACCCGCGAGATTGCCCTGCTCCAGCAGCGGCATTCCGCAGCACGCTTCGCGCGTGACGAGCTCGTACGGAATGTCGTTGTGCGCGAGGATCGCGAGCAGGTCGTGGCCGATGCCGGGCTCGTTGAAATTCACGTAGCACGTCGCGTAGATCGCGACCTTGCCGGGCGTACGTTCGCCGTCGCGCGCGGGCGGGTTGTCCGAGCGCTTCGCGGCGCGCCGGAACTTGCGCGGCGCGAACTCCGGCAGCCACGCGTTGCGATCGACGCCGAGCGTCGCTTCGAGCGCATGGCGTGCGGGCGGCGTGCGGTGGACCGCGTTCACCGCCTGCGTGACGATCGGGATGCCCGCGAAGTGGCCGAGCGCATCGGTGTTCGACAGCACCTTGTCGCGCAGCGTCGCTTCGCCGCGCTTGTAGCGCGCCGCCTTGCCGCGCAGCATCAGGTGCGGAAAGTCGACGTTCCATGCGTGCGGCGGCACGTACGGGCATTTCGTCATGTAGCAGAGATCGCACAGATAACACTGGTCGACGACCTTGCCGAACGCTGCCTTCGGCACTTCGTCGATGCCGCCCAGCGGCGTGTCGTCGACCAGATCGAACAGCGTGGGAAACGCGCCGCACAGCGACACGCAGCGCCGGCACCCGGCGCAGATGTCGAACACGCGCGTCATTTCCGCATCGATCGCGGCCTGGTCGTAGAACGCATCGGACTGCCAGTCGAGCGGATGCCGGGTCGGGGCTTCGAGACTGCCTTCCTTGTGGGGCATGAGGCGCTCCAGCGTGGCGCGCATGCGCGCGAGCGCGCCGCCCGCGCGCTGCGGGCGGCGATGAACGAACGGCCGGCCGCTTGCGGGTCACACGGTCGTACCGTGCGGCCTGCGGCGGCGGTCGTCTCAGTCGACGAGGCTGTCCAGCGCCTTCGTATAGCGATTCGCGTGGCTGCGTTCGGCCTTCGCGAGCGTCTCGAACCAGTTCGCGATTTCGTCGAAGCCTTCGTCGCGCGCCGTCTTCGCCATGCCCGGATACATGTCGGTGTATTCGTGCGTTTCGCCGGCGATCGCCGATTCGAGATTCAGCCGTGATGAACCGAACGGCAAGCCCGTTGCCGGATCGCCGACGGCTTCCAGGTATTCGAGGTGGCCGTGCGCATGGCCGGTTTCGCCTTCGGCGGTCGAGCGGAACAGCGCGGCGAGGTCGTTCTGGCCTTCTACGTCAGCCTTCGAAGCGAAATACAGATAGCGCCGGTTCGCCTGCGATTCGCCTGCGAATGCGGCCTTCAGGTTCTCTTCGGTTTTGCTGCCCTTGAGGTGAGCCATTTGCGCCTCCGTGCATTGTGCCGGCGCATCGATGCGCCGGACCGAATGACTGATTGTGGGGAACGATGCGCGCAGCGTGGCACCTGCCGCCAGCATCGTGTTGTGTAATCTAGGCGCTCGAAGGGGCATCCCCCAATTGGCTTTTTCAATGCAGTCGATAGCGATCGACCGGTGCCGGGCGAACGATCGTGCGAATATGCGCACGATACGATGCGCAATCAATAACGCATCGCTCCGGGGCAATGACATCATGCCCCGGCGCGATGCGTGTCGCGCGGGGCGTCGCCGACCGCGCGACGCCCCGCTCGCCCGGCCCGGTGTGTGCGGCCGGGCAAACGACGTTTACCGCACGTCGTCGGCAGGCGACGGACGCACCATGTAGCTGACGATGCGCCCCGGCCCGGACACGCGCCCCGCGCTGAACACGTTGCCGTAGCTGCTCGTGACGCCCGACGACTCGTTGTACAGGCGGCCCGTCACGGAGACCGAATCGTCGCCGTGCAACGTGCCGTTGTTGGTCACGTTGCCCATGACCTTGACGGCGCCGGCCTCGATCGTGCCGCTGTTGGTCAGGTTGCCCATCGCGGAGAGCAACTTCTCCGCGCGCAGCGTGCCGTTGTTGGTCGTAT